>CAZIVQ010000227.1:0-6501 GCA_964542415.1 uncultured Bacteroidia bacterium
GTCGCGATCAAGGTGAATTGGGCAGAATCGCTGGCGCAGACCGAGTCGGCGATCACAAACGGCGCCGCCGGTGAAGGCTGGATGTCGACCAGAGAAACCAGGGTGTCGTTGCGGTTGAGGGTATCGGTACCCATAGAGGTGTAGGCCGTGACCGTGGTCAAGCCGGAAGCCTGGGTGTTGAGGTTGCCCACAAAGAAGCTGGTTGAATCACCTGGCTGCAACTGCCCGATGTACGAGCCAGAGAGGGTACCCGTCACGCCCCCAGTGAATACGACCGTAACCGGGATGGTGTCCTGGGCCGCAGCCCCGAAGTTTACCAGCAGGATTTCTACCGGGGTAGAGTCGCTGCTACATTCGGTATTGCCAGGCGAAAGCAGGGCGGCTACGCCCACGTCGTTGTCAGACTTGTCAAATATCTCGACATTATCGAAAGCGAAGCCATCGTCCTGAATGGAGCCGTCGGAGCCGAAGGCGACCCGCAGCAAGACCCCAGGCTCACCCGCCAGGTTCGACATGCTGTTTTCAGCCGTTACCCAGCCGCCAGAGCCGTTGTTGGTACTGTTGCGACCAGACCAGCCCTCATTATTGAGGTGGTTCGATACGGCAGCATTGAAGAACCCATTGCGATTGTACCAGTTGTTGGGATCGTTCACTAGCCCTACATTCTGCCAGGTCTGCCCGCCATCAATTGACGACTGTAAAGCCGTTCCATCCCAGCCGTTCTCGCTTTGCCACCACACATCGAGGCGGATTTGCGGATCGGCCATGCCGGTGAAATCGAAGCAGGGTCCCAGGACGAAGGAGAGTTCGCTCGGGCTATACGTCCCGGTGCCTAAGCCACCGGTTACCCAGGCATTGACGCCAGAAGAAGCGCCGTTAATCACTGCCTTCGCCGGGGTACCAAAGGCCCAGCTGCTGTTGGTGCCGTCAGCAGCCCAGCCGGCGTTCCCGCTTTCGAAGTCTTCGAAGTAAGGAAAGCTGGTGATAACGGGAATATTTTCCACTTGTACCTGCACGGTATCGTTGCCGGGATCAGTATCGCCAGCGAGGCTACCGTAGACCACCAAGTCGTAGAGCCCTATGGCGCTCAAGTTGGCCGGCACCGTAAAGGTGTAGTTCACTGTATCGCCAGGATTTACCGTGGTGGCGGTGGTTTCGGTTACCGGTGCGCCCCCGTTGATGGTATAGGAAAGGTCGACCGAGGAGAAAGCTTGCGAACCGGCATTGGCGTAGCTGACCGTGACCTGGTTGGAGGCCGAAAGCCCACAGCCAGAGGTCGGCTGCAACACTTCAACCACCGAGAGGTTGGTCGGCGGAAGCTGGAAGATGTTCAGGTTGTCGAAGGCAAAGCCATCGTCCTGAATCGAACCATCAGCGCCAAAGGCGACCCGCAGCAAGACCGCAGGTTCACCGGCCAGGCCCGCCAGCAGGTTTTCAGCCGTTACCCAACCGCCAGAGCCATTGCTGGAACTGACCCGGCCAGACCAGCCTTCGTCGTTGAGGTGAGTAGAAACCGCCCCATTGAAGAAGTTGTCCCGGTTGTACCAGTTGTTCGGATCATTGAGCAGGCCCACATTTTGCCAGGTCTGCCCGCCGTCGATAGAGGACTGCAAGGCCGTGCCATCCCAACCATTCTCACTCTGCCACCAGACATCAAGCCGGACGACAGGCGCGCTCAAGGTGCTGAAGTCAAAGCAAGGGCCGAGGACGAAGGAGAGCTCACTTGAGTTGTAAGTTCCGGTACCCAGACCGCCAGTGGTCCAGGCGTTGAGGCCCGAAGCCGCACCCGTGATCACCGTCTTGGCCGGTGTCCCTAAGGCCCAGGAACTAGCGTTGCCGCCCGAGGTCCAGCCGCCATTGCCGCCTTCGAAGCCTTCACTGTAGGGGAAGGTGGTGATGACTGGAATGTTATCTACTACCGCAGCCAGGGTATCGTTGCCGGCATCAGGGTCACCCGTCAGGTCACCGAAGACAGACAAGTTGTACTGACCAGGCACGCTGAGGTCAGCCGTGTTGGTGAAGGTGTAGGTGACCGTATCACCCGGGTTCACCGTGGTCGTAGCCGTTTCGGTCACGGGGGTTCCCCCGTTGATGACAAAGGAAAGATCGACTGTCGTGAAAGGCTGTACCCCGGTATTGGTGTAGCTCACGGTCACCTGGGCATTGGCCGGTAAGCTACAACCGGAGTTGGGTTGAAGCAATTCGACCACCTCGAAGTTTTCCAGCGGTTGCTCGAAGATCTCAAAGTTGTCAAAAGCAAAGCCATCGTCGGGTACCGAGCCATCCGAAGCAAAGGCAAAGCGAAACAACACGCCAGGGTTGCCGGCCAGGCCGCTGATGTCATTGAGGGCGGTCACCCAGCCGCCCGAACCATTGCCGGTAGAGTTGCGGCCAGTCCAGTGAGCACTGTCGAGGAAGGCCTCGACCGGAGGACTGAAGAAGTTATCGGAGGTGTACCAGTTGTTCGGATCGCCAAACTCGCCGACCAGCTCCCAGGTAGCTCCGCCATCGGTCGAAACCTGCAATGAGGTGCCGTCCCAGCTGTTTTCACTGTTCCACCAGATATCCATCCGGATCTGGGGATTGGAGAGGGAGGAGAAATCGAAGCAAGGGCCCTGCACGAAGGAACGTTCCAGGTTGTTGTATGAGCCCGTGCCTATGCCACCGGTTACCCAGGCATTGGCCCCGGAAGCCGCACCGGTGATGGTGCTCTTGGCAGGCGTACCCAGTTCCCAGCTGCTGAGGTCGCCCCCGCTGATCCAGCCGCCGTTTCCGGCCTCGAAGCCTTCGGCATAAGGGAAGGTGGTAATCACCGGAATGCTCGTTACGCTGAAGCGCAGGGTGTCATTGCTCAGGTCACCATCGACGGGCGCGGTGCTGCTCGCTATGACTTCGATGTCATAAGTTCCCGGCACCGAAAGGTCGATGGACGAGGAGAAGGTAAAGTCGAAGGTGTCATTGGGCTGGATCACCGGCAGGTTTTCCGAAACCGGCGTCCCCCCGTTGATCGAGTAGGAGATGCTCGCGGCCGTGTTGGCTACGGCCCCGAAGTTGAACACCGGAATGGTCAGGTCTTCGGTGGCGGTGAGCCCACAACCCGTAACCGGAGAAAGAGCAGCCAGCGGCCGCATATCAGGCACCGGAGGCACCTCTTCCAGGCTCACATCGTCGATGGCCATGTCGCCGTTGAAGCCGCCTATGATACCTTTGAAGATCAGCTGGATGTTGCCCGTTAGGGTGGCAGGCAGGTTTACCTCTGCCTCCAGCCAGGGATCAGCATTGGCCGTCTGCTGCTGTCCGCTCAGGCTCCAGAGAAAGACGGTATCCCCGGTGGCCCGGCTCACATAGCCTGCTTCCAGCGTACCCATGGTCGACCCAAACATGTGGTACCAAAACTTCAGCCGCTTCAGGCTCGGCGTCCCCAGGTCGATACAAGGACTCAACAGGTACAACTCGCTGCCTACCGGTGGGCCAGAGGCCTCGGTGTACATGTAAATGCCCGTGTTGGTGCCCAGGGTGTGGTCCACCGAAGGCCCGGTACCGAAGCTATTTGGGGTGGTACCGGTATTGGGAAACCATGCCTGAGCCCCGATAAATGTACGGGTCCAGTCATTGTCCAGGGTCCCGGCATTGGTCGTACCCGTCGATTCGGTGAAGGTTTCAAAGTCTTCGGCATAGGGGAGGGTCGTCACCGAGATGCTCAAGACTGTGAGGAGGTTCGTCGTATCATTGGCCGCATTGGGGTCGCCAGGCAGGCCGACCACTGCGCCGAGGGAGTAAAGGCCCGTAGCCGAAAAGTCTCCGCTAGTGGTCACGCTCACCACCTGGGTCGCGAGGGGCGCCAGGGTGCCGGTGTTGACGATCGTCGAGTAGGGAACCAATGCCCCACCCGGCGTCTGAACCGCCGCCGAAACCGGCAGCGGGGTCACGCTGAAGTCCAGCGGTGCGCTGCCTTCGTTGCGAATCAATACCTCGATGGTCTCCGCGCTCGTCAGGCAGGTACCGCCCTGAGGGCTGACCACCTCCAGCGCGGCCGCGTCAATGGCCGGTGGCTCTACAATCTGCACATCGTCGATGGCCATGTCGCCGGAAACGGTACCGGCTTTTTCTGCTACCACCACCAACTGTATGCTGGTCCCGGCATAGGGGGTCAGGTCGACGATGGCTTCGCGCCAGGCTTCGGCCCCGGAGGCCTGCTGCTGCCCGCTCAGGGTCCAGAGGGTGTCGTTTCCGACCACGACTGAAAGGGTACCTGTATTTGCCCCGAACATGTGGTACCAAAAAGAAAGACGCGGATTGGTGGCCACGGCTAGGTCGATACAGGGCGAGGTCAAGGTCGCTACTGCCCCGTTGAAGGGGCTTGACTCGGTGTACAGGTAGGCACCCAAGGTCGTGCCGAAAGTGTGGTCCACATCAGGGCCCGTGTTGCCAGAACCGGTGGGGCCCCGGCGCACTGACCAGTTGTAATCTGAAGTAGGCCCGGCTGGGCTATTGGTCCAGCCGTTTTGCAGCCCGGTCCCGTTTCCGGAAAAGTTGCCGTCATTGATGAAGGTCTCGAAGTCTTCGAGATAGGGCGCCACCGCCACAAAAGGGGTAGTAAAAGTGTAGGTCAGGGTATCGTTGTCGAAGTTCCCGTCGCCCGCCAGGGTCGTCCACACCTGTACGGTGTAGGTGGTGTTACTCCCGCTGAAGTCGGCCGTGCCGGCAAAAGTGAAGGTATCTACCGCTCCGCTAGCCAGCGAACCGGCCGTGTAAGGCTCGACAGTGGCCGGGCCGCCATTGACCGAAAAAGACAGGGAGAAAGTCGTCTGCGGGTTGAGACCAAAGTTGGTCACCTCCACTGTGATGTTCTCAGCGGCAGTCAACCCACAAGCGGCCGCACCATACTGCTCAATCGCCGAAACGCCCATGTCATCGGCCGGCGGCGGAACGAGGTTGATGCCATAGTCTTCGGTCTCACCGAAGTCATAGGCCCCACAAGGGGTGAGCACTCCCAGGGTCGCCGCTGATACCATCCGCAAACGAGAAACTCCAGCAGCAGCCCCGGTAGGAACCGTAAAGGTGATTTGCCCGGTTGACCCAGGGGTTAGCAACGTTGATCCCACCAATTCGCCCGGATCGAAGGCACTGTTCTGGTCATAATCTACCCAGACCGCTACCGACATCCCCGAGCTGGGGTTGTTGGTCAGGTCGATGGTGTAGGTCTGACCGACCACCAGGTTAGTAGTCGTCTGGGCGGTGTAATCGTTGTACCCGGAAGCAGCCCCCGGAAAAACGCCGTTAATGGCCCCGAGTTGAAACGAGACGATCGAATCGCCTTGTACCGGGCCGGTCACGTAGGTAGGAATACAGTACTGCGCCTGCGCAGTCAATCCCCACAAGAGTGTGAAGAGTAAAAGGTAAATTTGCTTCATGAAGCAGAGGTTGCAGCTCATGCCAACAAAGCGAAAACACGC
Source organism: uncultured Bacteroidia bacterium (assembly GCA_964542415.1). GTDB lineage: Bacteria > Bacteroidota > Bacteroidia > J057 > J057 > CAZIVQ01. The sequence continues at coordinate 5,457 of CAZIVQ010000227.1, forward strand.
TACACAAATAACTGCTAAGACCAGAGAAAAAGAGAACAGCTTCCGTGTAAAGGGGAATGGGCGGAAATTCGAGAGGTAGGGAATCTCGCTTCCTGCCTGGATTTCCTTCCAGACAAACCAAGAAACCTTGAAACATGGTCCGTCGCGCCTTCAGGATGAGCAACAGTTAGGCTTGACCTGATTTAGGTAATCGTAACGTTTCGTTACGACAGGACTGACATTCTACTTAGTCGCGGCTTCTCAAGCACGTATAGCGGGGTTTGGCAGAGCTAGGTAAAAAATTAGGTTAGCGAAATGCCTAGGAAATATAGATGCTCCATAGGTTAAATCCAATCTATATTATTTTTTCTACATTCCAGATAATTCAAAAAACCAGAATTTACCCTGCTGATTCCGCTGGTTTTCCGGTCCGTTGTCTATTTGGTAATGAAATAAATAAACGGGGACAAGCCCGCTAAGGCTTGCCCCCGTTTGGGTTGCGTGGGGTCGGCTTAGTGCCGCACCACCCGCTTCAGCGCCACGCGCTGCCCGTCGCTGATGCGGATCTGGTAGACCCCTTCAGTCGCCTCGCTCAGGTCTACTTCCTGACGGAAGCCGCCCATCACGTGGTCCAACGTCAAGTCCTGTACCAGACGCCCGCGGGCATCGTACACTTCGATCTCCAGTTTCTCTGCCGAAAGGTTTTCTCCCGTCAGCGAGAAGCGGCCCGTGGTCGGGTTCGGGTACAGGCTGAGCGCCCGTCCGAAGCCTTCGTCGTCCAGCGAGACCGTCCCCAGTTCCAGGGTGGCGTTGTCCGTCCCACATTCATTGGTGATCGTCATCGTCACCAGGAAGGCCCCGGCAAACTGGTAGGTGTGGCTCACCGTGTCGCCTGTGAGCTCCGGCGAACCATCACCAAAGTCCCAGGTGACCGTACCCGCCGCCGTGCTCTGGTTCACAAATTCGTAGCTGAAGCCCGTAGCTGGGTCCAGCACGGCAAAGGAAGCATCCGCAATCGGCGTAAAGGTCAGGTCCACATCCACCGAAGCGGTGTTTTCGCAGCCCG
>CAZIVQ010000228.1:0-6491 GCA_964542415.1 uncultured Bacteroidia bacterium
GACTGCATTTTTTCACCGCCCAGGATGCGCTGCCGGTGGAGGAAGGCGGGCGACCGCCGGTCTATGCGAGCAGCATCACCGCCAGCCACTATGCCCTGGACTCCCACGCCACGCGCAAGCGCGAGCCCGGGCGGGTACACCTGGAGGGCTTCCTCAGCTACCATACCAAGCCCTACACCGTGCCCTATGGCGTGATGGTACCGCCCCGCTTGGGCAACCTGCTCAGCCCGGTGCCGGTTTCGGGCAGCCACGTCGGCTTTTCTACCTTACGCATGGAGCCTTGCTGGATGGCGCTGGGGCAAGCGGCCGGGACGGCCGCAGCCCTGGCCCTCACCCACGAGCTGCGGGTGCAGGAGGTGCCGGTCGATAGCTTGCAGGCGCGGCTGTTGGATCAGGGTGCGACCCTGATTTACGTGGCGGATGTGCCGCCTGCCCACCCGGATTTTGCCTGGGTGCAGCAGCTGGCGCTGAGGGGCTACCTGCCCGGTTGGGAAGCCCGGCTGGAGGAGCCGGTATCCGAGGCGGAGCTGGACGCCTGGCGCGAGCAAAGCGGGCTGGCACTCCCGGCCGAAGCGAGCCCTGCCCCCCGACGGACCGTGCTACAGGCCATTTGGGCGCAGCAGGGGCAATAGCCGCCTCTGACAACCAGGCGTTTTCCCCGGCCGTACAAAGAGGAACGCATGACAGCACCTTTACGAACCATTGCCCGCCAACTTCTCCCCCTATGTTTACCAAACTTAGCTTCTCACAACGGCTGCAAGCCGGCCTGGCTCTGGCCGTGGTCTTTTTCCTGATTTTTGCCACCAATCGCATTGACAAGCGGCACTTCGAAACCGTCCAGGAGACCCTGAACAGCCTATTCCAAGATCGCATCATGGCCCAGGATTACATCTACCGGCTCGATAACCTGATCCATTCTAAAGCGGTAGCGTTAGCGGAGGGCAACTATGTCATTTCGGAAGGAAGAAACGAATCCATCAGCCAACTGCTCCAGCAGTTCAGCCATACCAAGCTCACCAGCAAGGAGCAGATGTACTTGGCGCAGTTGAAAAAAAACATCGCTCACTTACAAGCGCTGGAAGGCGGGCTTGAAGCGCCATTGACCTCCATCCCAAAAGAAAGAAAGATGCCCTTACAGCAGGCCATCGAAAAGGTAGAAACAAACCTCAACAGCTTGTCTGCGATACAAGTGGCAGAAAGCCAACGCCTGACCCGCTTGGCGCAGCGGTCCTTGGATTCGACCAACCTATACTCCCAGATCGAGATCGGATTTCTCATCGCCATCGGTTTGTTGATCCAATTTCTTATTTTCATTAAGCCCTGGAAATAAGGGAAGGAGCTGGCGAATTGCCCTTGATGCCCCCGATCCCCCGATATGCTCACCGCCATGTTGCTTGTCGTTTTTTTTAACGCGGAGGGCGCAAAGGTTTCGCAGAGATCGCGGAGGGGGATGGTCAAGCAGGACGTAGGAGGGCGCGGGGGTTCGACCTGGCGGTCTCAGGTCGCTTGTCGTTCGGTCGTTTGTCGCTTGTCGTTTTTTCACCACTAAGGGAACAGAGGAGTTTCACGGAGTTCGCGGAGGGGGATGGTCAAGCAGGACGTAGGAGGGCGGGGAGGTTCGACCTGGCGTTCTCAGGTCGCTCGTCGCTTATCGCTCAGTCGCCTGTCTCCCCACCTCCTCCCGCACCCATTCCCGGGCCGCGGCATCCGCCGAAAAAAGGTCTTCCAGGGTCGGCTGGGCGACCAAAGGCACTGACGCCAGGGCCGCCTCGTTCAGGTCGCCGATGTCGGTAAAGCTGATTTTGTCCTGCCGAAACAGCTCGTTGGTCACCTCGTTGGCGGCGTTGAGGATGCAGGGGGCGTTGCCGCCTTGCCGCATGGCGTCGTAGGCCAGGGCCAGGTTTTTGAACACCTGGCTGTCGACCCGCTCGAAGGTCAGGGCCGGATAGTGGAGAAAATCGAAGCGGGGAAAGGTATTGGGGAGGCGCTGCGGATAGGCCATCGCGTACTGGATGGGCAGCCGCATATCCGGGAGGCCCATCTGGGCCTTCATGCTGCCATCTTCGAACTGCACGATGGAATGAATGATCGACTGCGGATGCACGATCACGTCAATTTGTTCTGCCTTCAACCCAAACAGCCAATACGCCTCGATCACTTCCAGGCCTTTGTTCATCATGCTGGCTGAATCGATGGTGATCTTGGCTCCCATCTCCCAGTTGGGGTGCTTGAGGGCCTGGGCTTTGGTCACCTGCTGTAGTTGCTCGTAACTGTAGCCCCGGAAGGGCCCCCCCGAAGCGGTAAGGTAGATCTTTTCGATGGGGTTGTTTTCTTCTCCCACCAGACATTGGAACAGGGCAGAATGCTCGCTGTCGACGGGTATGATGGGCACGCCTTTCTCCAGCGCCAATTCGGTGACCAAGGTACCCGCCACCACCAGGGTTTCCTTGTTGGCCAGGGCAATGGGCTTCCAGTGTTCGATCGCAGCCAAGGTGGGCCGTAACCCGACGAAGCCCACGAGGGCCGTCAGCACCAGGTCCACATCGGCCCGGCACACCACCTCACTGAGGGCGGCTTCACCCGCCAATACCTCCGTTTTCTGCCCGGAAAGGGCCGCTTTTACCGCCGCATATTTTTCTTCTGCCCCGATCACCACCACCGCCGGCCGAAATTCTTGCGCCTGCTCGATCAGCAATTGGGCATTGCGGTGGGCGGTGAGGACGGTGGGCTTAAATTGCTCCGGAAACTGCCGGACTACTTCCAGGGCTTGGGTGCCGATGGAGCCGGTGGAGCCGAGAATGGCGAGGTGGCAGGGGGACATTGGGGGGAGATGAGAGATGAGAAATGAGACGAGAGACGAGCGACTGAGGGGCGAGCGACAATACCGACGGTTCCTCCCTTTGGGTACGCGGGGAAGCCTTTATGATGAAAGCTTTAGCGCTGAAGCCACTTGCCTTGGCCGAGTTGTTTGTCGCCTTGGCGGAGGCGGATGAAGTAGATGCCCGCGGCCCAGCCTTCGGTGCTGAGTTCGACCGTGTTGAGGCCCGGGCCGAGGGGCCATCCCTGCGCCAGCAAGCGCCGCCCATCTGGCTGAAAGACGGAAAGTTCGCCAGGCGTATCTTCGTAGGCATAGATGCTCAGGCGCAAGGCGTCTTCTCGTCCGGCGATGGGTAGTACCTTCAGGCCTGGTTCGGGGATTACCCGTAGCAGGAGGGTGTCGAGGATTTCTTCTTCCCCATTCTGCCCAATCCGGATCAGGCGGTACTGGTTTTCGCCGACAGCGGGCTGCGGATGAAGAAAGACGTAGCGGCTAGTATCAAAACGCACGCCAGCGGCAGGGGTCACATGGATTGATTCGTAAGGCTCAAAAAGCCCCGAATGCTCCAGCCGAAAAAAGGCCGTGCCAATCTCCCGGGCGGTCACCCAGCGCAATTCTGCCCCCAAAGGCGTCATTTGCCCCGTAAAACGCACCAACTCTTGCGGAAACGCCGGGTCCAGCACGCCCAGGCCGAGGCCCCGGGGCTGGTCCAGGGTCCAGGCGGTGCGGAGTCCCAAGTCACCGCCGTAAGCCAGTCGCTCGGTAGGCAGGGAGGTGACCTGGTAGGTAAAGAAATTGTCGAAGCCGACTGAGTCTACCAGGCCATCTACCCCGATCAAGCCCGCTTCGCTCGCCGCCTGTCCGGTGGCTGTGGCCCAAGCGTCGACTTCGGCGCGGGTGTAAAACAGCGTCAGGTCCAGGCTGACCGAATCAGTGGGCCGCTCGGCCTGAAGCAGGAAGCTCTTGCCCGCTAGAAAAAAAGCGGGATCTGGGTTACGGAAGGCCGCGCTGGCCCCGGCTGCCCGGTCGATGGCCACCTCCACGCAGCCGAAGTCGTGCTGCGAAGGGTTGATCAGGCGGGCCAGCAGGCGGTCGCCGCCCTCATCAAAGAAAAAGACCGTGTCTTGCGGACCCAGCGGCCGGGCCAGCGGAAAGCTCGGCTGCGTAGCCACCGGCGTAGCCGCTGTCAGCAGCGGATCAAAATCATCGTCTGCCAGGCGGATCAGGATTTCCGGCTCTGCAAAAATGATGGGCGCCACCGAATTGACTGTCGCGCGCAGGCGCAAGGTCTCTTCTCCTTCGATCCGGGCATCGTCGTAGATGCGCAGGCGGGCCGCGTAGGTACCGGCGGGGCCAGGGTTCAAGGCCAACGAGCCGGGCAATTCTACGTCTTCTCCCACTGTGGCCGTACCCTCAACCCTGGCAAAGGTGATCACGGCCCCATCTGAAAGCGGCCCGCTGAGGGAGAGAAATATATCGGCTTCGCGGTAGGGCAAGCAGCCCTCCACCACCGGCGCCCCCGCCCCGGCGGTTTCGCTAAAGGTCAGCTCCAGCTCCTCAAAAGCCAGGTTCACCGCCCGGTAGCTGCCGTCTACGCCCAGGGCTCCGGTGTTGTCAGGGTCGAGCCAATCGCGCAGGCGGCGGGCCGGATTGGTCGCGCCATTGTTGTCCCAGGAGTACGAAATTTTACCATAATAATCAGGCAACCCGTTGTCCACGTTGCCGCTGCAAGCGGCGGTCCCGCCAAAGAGCTGGCCAACAATGCGCTTATTCTGGTCAAATAAAGGCGAACCCGAAGAACCAGGCTCGGTCACCCCAGCATCCCAATCGGCTACCCGCCAAAAGGCTTCTACCCCCGTCCCAAAATCGCTGCTGGTGACCGGGTCGTTTTCTTGGCAGATTTTCTTGATGTCCCCGCTGGGATGGTGAATGCCTACGGAGTTGGTAGCGGCTACCTCGGCGCGGGTCCAACCGGCATAAAAGACGTCGATGGGCAGGTCGTTGGGGTCTTCGGCCAGGCGGAGCAAGGAGAAATCCGAGTCACTGTCATTGGCAACGAAGGTGGCCCCGTTGGTCGAGAGGTTGGTCGGGCCATCGGTCGAGGCACAGCCGGGCGACTGGTAGTTCCAGTAGAAGGTCCAGTTGTTGGCCACCGGGTTGCTCACGGCATCTTGCCCGGCGGAGCAGTGATCGGCGCTGAGGAAGTAGGGGGTAAAGTCCTGCCGGGTATTGGTGATCAGGGCCCCGGTGCAGAAGCGGATGCCGCTCACGAGGATGAGGGCGACGGAGGTAATTTCGTCTTCCCAGTCGGTGGCGTAGGGATCGCAGGCGACGTTGATGTTGCAAGGTCCGGAGTCGCCAAAACCGCGGGTGCCAAGGCCCGGCACCTGGATGTAGCGGTAGCCGTGGACCACCTGCGCCAGTTCGATCTGACCTTGCCCGGCGTAGGCAGCGGGTTCGTGGTATTCGAGGGTGATTTCATCGCCATAGACCAGGCCGGTGGCAAAGCCGCCGCCGGGTTTGTGGTTGGCCTCGGTGAAGGCCCCGAAGACCTGGCTGCGGTCGACGTTGTAAACAAACAGCCGTCCACCCGGGGGCAGCTGAAAGCGCTGGTAGTTGAGGTTGATGGACTTGGCCCCGGGGCAAGCAAGGCGCAAGCGCCAGACGCGATCGCCATTGGGGAGGCGGTCCCAGTGGCCGCTGTTGGTGAGGTCATAATCCACCCCAAAGTCATAGCCAAAACGCGGCGGCAGGCCTTGGGCGTCTTCCTGGGCTTCGAGCTGCGCCAGGTCGATGCCATCAAGGGAGGGCATGGTTTCGAGCGGAACGGCAGCTCGCAGGCCGACTTGGGTAAAACTAGGCGGGGTACCGCCCGCGCTGATCTGGGCTTGCAAGGCAGAACCGAAGCTAAACAGCAGCAGCAGGAAACCGGCCTGCTTGAAGGGGATACACATGGAGCTTGCGTAGAGTTGGATAAATAGCTGGCGTAATTGGGTGGAAAGGGAAAAAGGGGAACCAGCTTGTGGGGAAAATGCTTGCATATAAATTTCTTCTCTGGCCCATTCCCCTACTTGCGCTGCGAGGGTTTGCGGTTGGCCTGGTACCAATCATCGGTCATTTCCATGGCCATTTCGACCAGCTCTACGAACTCCTCAGGGGCGCCATCGGACTGGGTGCCAAAGGTAAAAGCAAAGCCGGTTTCTTCCGTTTCGCCTTCCAGGGCCACGGACAGTTCGCAGCGCGCCCCGGCGATGTCAGGCATCTCGTAGCGGCCGGTATGGGCCATCCATTCGTCGGGGATGGCCGCGAGCAATTCCTCAAACAACGGCTCTTCCGTTTTTCCCAGGACCAGTTCTCGCACCGGGCTGCCGGGATCGCCATCGCCCATGCGGTTGAGGGTCCCTGAGCGGCTCACCATCAAGCTAAGTACCTGGTCTTCGCCTACCGACATCTTCATGAGCAGGCGTTGGATATCAGTTTTTTTCATAACAGGTAAAAGTAGTGATTTTTTGCCAGCGCTTCTGGAGAAATCAGCCGGGGCAGACCGGCTACGCATGAATAAGTCTCTCCCTGTCACTTCGAGCGCTAATGTTTGGGGGCCAAACAGTCCCTCTGGGATGACAGCAAAGCCGTAGGCTCGGCCGGATTTCCGCGTGGGCTGGTGCGTCCTTCC
>CAZIVQ010000229.1:0-1495 GCA_964542415.1 uncultured Bacteroidia bacterium
TCGGAAATCGTGATGTAGCCCGGCAGGGTCAAGGTGCTGTCGCAACCGGCAAAATCGGTCACGGTGAGGGTCACGTCGTAGACGCCGTTTTGGGTGTAGCTATGGACCGGCGTCTGGGCCGTGGAAGTGTTGCCATCGCCAAAATCCCAGGAAAAGCTCATCCCCTGTCCGGTGGAGGCATTGAGGAAGGGGATGGGGTTGTTGACACAATTGACCGGATTGGCCACGGAGAAGGCCGCCACCGGCTGGTTGACGTTGAGGTACGAAGGCCGCGAAAGGGTGGTGCTACAGCCGGCCGTGTCGGTGGCGGTGAGGGTGATGGTGTAGGCCCCGGGATCGTCGAAAGTGAAGCTGGGATTCTCCTGAGTAGAGGTAGCGCCTGGCAGGCCAAAGTCCCATTGCCAGCTCACGATAGGGGCCAGCGAAGTGGTCAGGTTGTTGAAATTGACCGTGTAAGGGGCACAGCCAAAGACCGAGGGCACCTGAAAATTGACGTTGGGCCGGAAGACCTCCACCGGCACCGAGAGCAGGGTGTCATCGACGCAGCCTTCCGCGCTGAAGGTGCGCAGCGATACATTGTAAATGCCGGAACTGGTGTAAGTGTGGGAAGGACTTGGGGCCTGAGAGGTATTGCCGTCGCCGAAATCCCAAAACCAACTCGAAGCATTGACCGACAAATCCTGGAAATTGATCGTAGCGGGGACACAGCCTTTCAGCGTATCCGCCGTGAAGATGGCCTCAATCTCGGAAGCGATCACCGACACTGACCCCTCGTAGCTACAGCCATTGGTGAGGTTTTGGGCCACCAATTCTACCGTATAGGACCCGAGGTCAGTGTAGGTATGAACCGGAAACTCCAGGGTAGAAGTCGAATCCAGGCTACCATCGCCAAAATTCCAAAAAAACGTCTCAGCATCCACGGCCTGGGGATCGAAGCTCACCGTCAAAGGCGTGTCACAGCCTATGGCGGTGGGCAGGACAAACGGCCGCACGATGGGTCCCAGCACGTAGACCATGCTGTCGATGGTGAGCGTATCGGGGCAGCCCCGGTCAAAAGCGATGAGGGTCACGTCCAAGAAGCCCGTGTCTTGAAACTGATAATTCACGTCAAAAGAAGAACTCGTCCCCCCATCCCCGAAGATCCAAAAGGCGCTGTCGGCCCCCACGGATGTGTTGGTGAAGGCGCGGGTTTGCGAAGCGCAGAACAAGGTCGAGTCTACGGTAAAATCGGCCGTGGGCTGCACCCCCGCCTCAATGTATTCGCTGACAAAAACCGTGTCGGTACAGCCTTCTACCGTCCCGATGATCAACTGCACGTCATAGCTCCCGGCATTGGGATAAGTGGTGGCGGGCCCCTGGTTGTTGGGCGTCTGGCCATTGCCCAAATCCCACTGCCAACTGTCGATGGTACCCGCAGAGAGGCTGTTGTCAGTAAAGGTCACGTCCAGCGGCGCGCAGCCATTGCGCGGATCGCCCTGAAAGCGCGCTTCCGTCA
>CAZIVQ010000229.1:1595-6482 GCA_964542415.1 uncultured Bacteroidia bacterium
ACGCAACCGTCGGAGCCATTGATGTTGGCCGTGACCGGAAAGGTCCCGGGGTTGTTGAAGGTAAAGTTGGCGTTGCAGCCAAAAGCCGTGGCAGCGCCAAAGTCCCAGTTGACGATCGAACCTGCCGGGGCCCCGCACTGGAAGCTCACCGACTGCCCCGCACACACCTGGGTGCTGCTCGCCTGCACGCTCACGTTGGCCGAACCGGCATTGATGAGGTTGACTTTTTCTACCGTATCGGCACAGCCCACCGGATCAGCAACGATCAGCGAGACGGTGTAGGCACCCGCATTGTTATAGGTAGTGGCCGGATTTGCCGCCCCGGTTAAAGTCCCATTGCCGAGGTTCCACTGGTAGATCAAGTTGGGGCCGGTAGCGACCGGGGTAAAATTGACCGAAAATGGCAAGGTACAGCTGAGCACATTGTCGGCAGTAAAATCAGCCGAGGGCGTGTTGTTCACCTGCACCAAACCCGGCTGCTGGAGCAGGTCGGTGCAGCCGTTGAGGTCCGTGACCAGCAAAGTCACAGCATAGGTCCCGGCATTGGTGAAGGTATGGGCAGGGCTTTGCAAGTTGCTGGCCCCGCCGTCCCCGAAGTCCCAGGTCCAGTCGGTGAGGGGGGCATCGCCAGGGCTGCTCTGGTCGGTAAAAGCCACGCTTTCGCCCGCGCAGATCGCCAAGGGATTGGCCACAAATCCCGCCGTAGGCGGCGCTAAGACCTCGATCAGGGCCGTCTTTTCCTCGGTTTGCACGCTGCCATCGGCCAAAGTGACCGTCAGGCGAATGGTGTAGATGCCCGGCGTGGTGTAAGTCCGCGAGGGTTGTTCGAGGATGGAGGTAGCGTTGCCGAGGTCCCACTGGTAGCTTGCCGCCCCGGTGATCGAAGGCGAAAAGGACACCACCAGGGGCGCGCAGCCACGGGTGACATCGGCAGAAAAATCAATTTGCCCAAAAAGGGCTCGGGGCATGAAAGCCGCGAGCGCCCAGCAAAGCCCGGTAAAGAGCCAGAACAGCGTACGTTGCATGGAGAAGCTAGAGTAAATGGAGGAATAGAACCCGAGGGGGTTAGTCACGCAAAAAGAAGCACAAGGCTTATGGGGTGTGTTCTGCCGGGGTGTTTTTAGGTGGGCTAAAAATACAGAGAAAGCGGGCGAAGTGCAAAAGGGATAACCCTGCAGGGGGGAAAGCAGTACCTGAAGTTTGGACAAATGGCCCTGAGAGGCGTACCTTTGTCCCGCTTTTGGTCCTATAGCTCAACTGGATAGAGCAGCTGCCTTCTAAGCAGCAGGTTCCAGGTTCGAGCCCTGGTGGGATCACCCAACCGCCCCAATTCCTCCTTTTAAGAGAATTGGGGCTTGTTTTTTTAGGGGAGCTACTCGGATTCGCGGGCTTTCAGGGGTTAGGCTGGGGGTATGGCTCCTACCCTGCTGAATAGGGCCCCCTGCCGCTTTGCCCATAGGTACGAGGAGTGGGAACCCCTCGCTACTCATCTCTCGCACGGACTTGCCATCCCTACCGGCCAACCTCCCGGATGGCATTTCCTACCACCAGATGTTTCACCTGCCCGATGGCCGCATCTTGCTGCCCGGGGGGACCGATACCTCCGGCAATACGCCCTTCGTCCCTGCTGAGACCTTCATCTACGATCCGGGGCAGGATAGCTGGACGGAAGCGCCGATGATGGCTACCGACCGCTTTCGCTACGCGGCGGTCAAGCTCCAGAATGAGGACATTCTGGTGACGGGCGGCTTTAGCAGCAGTGCTGAAATCTACGATGTCATTCCCGTGAACATCACCGACGGCGCGGATCTGCTACACCTGAGCCTGCAACCGCATCCACTGCGCAGCCAGGGCGTCATGCGCTTTCACAATCCGCAGGGGCGTCTGGCCGAGCTACGGGTATTTGACCTGGCTGGCCGACTGGTTTTGGAGGCCGAAAGCCAGAGCGAAACCTTTGGGCTGTTGGCGGCGGATTTTGCCCCCGGCCTGCACGTGTACCAGGTTCGGCTGAGCGATGGGACCTTTAGTCAGGGCAAATTGCTGGTGGAGTAAAGCCCAGCGGAGGGATAGGCGGCGGCACGGAGCTGGGTTCCGGGCCGCCGTCATTTTTTGGGGTCTACCCTTTTTCTTTGGCGGCAACGCAGGTTTGCCCCGCCTGTGCCCAAGCTACCCATTTTTCAAAAAAACCGCGCCAGCCAAAGCCAGCGCGGTTCCTTGCCAACACATCAGGAGGGTCAGTCCGTGCGTATCACCCGGAAACTGTGGGCTTCATTGCCGTCCTGGGTGAAAAGCTGGAGCAAGTAGGTCCCTGCCGCCAGGTCGCTCAAGTCAAACTGGAGGGTTTGCGGCTGGGTACCCAGCTCGACTTGTTGCTGCAACTGGGGCAGCTCCCGGCCATGCAGGTCAACCCACTGAAGGTGCAGGCGCACCGGCTGGGGGGCTTGTAGTTCCAGCGACACCCGGTCTCGGGTAGGATTGGGGAACAGCTGATAAGCCACCCGCAGCGGCTCATCGTTGGCGACGGAAAAGAGATCGCCCTGGTGAAAGCCCTGGGTCAGCACAAAGGATCCGGTCTCGGCGGTGCTGACCGCCACTTCCCCCACGCTGAAGTCTAGCTGCAGGTTGGTCGTGCTGTAACTGGTCCCGGCGGCTCCAATGACGCTGCGCTCAATGGTCTGGGCGAAAAGCCCGGCGGTCAAGGGCAGGCAAAGAATGAAAACTAGCAGGTATCTCATGATCGAATATGGTTGAGGTAATAAAAATCAAAGGGAGTACTCTACTCCAAGCGGGCCTCAATGGCTTTCAGGCGGGCTTCGAGGGCTTCGATGCGGGCGGTTTGGGCTTCAATGAGGGCTTGTTGCTCCTGAATGGCCTTGATGGCAATGGGCGAAAAGCCGGCATAATTGACCATCTGTGCGCCCTCGCCCCCATCCTGCTCGGTGCTAGTGACCAGCTCTGGAAAACGAGTCTCTACCTCCTGGGCAAAGAAGCCGATGGAACGCTGGTCGTCCCCGGGCTGCTGATGCTGGTAGCGATAGCGGCGCACCGGCAGGCTCAACACCCGGTCCAGTACCGCAGGCAGCAATTCTACTTCGGATTTGTAGCGGGCGTCAGAGAGGGTCGAGTAAGACCCGTCCACATCGTTAAAACGCCCGACGGCGGTGTTTTCATAATAGAGGTAGAGGTCTGCAATGAGGTTCTGGACATAAAAGGTCCAGTCGTTGTCATTCGGCCCGCTGTTCTCGAGTTTCAGGCCCCGAAACCCCGCTTGGGTAGCCGAATTCGTGATCACATCATGCACCAGGTGCATATCCGCCTGAGGATCAGTGGTCTCAAAGCCGTGTTGCCCTTGCTGGGTAATGGCGAAGCGCTCCCCGCCATTGTAAATCCGGAAGGTACTGTCAGTCCCGCGCCAGTACGTCCAGGCCCGGGCTGAGCCATCGGTGGCGTAGCCGTAGAAGGGATAGCCCATCAGCCCATCAGTCTCTAGATACATCCCTCCATAAGTGTTGTTGCCAGTCGGGGTTTTCACCCCAAAATACTCATTCCCCGTGATCGCGTTATTTCTACCCACAAAAACCCGCCCTGCATCATAATACAGGCTGGTGCCGGAGGTCAACCAATCGCTGCTGCTGGCGGCTCCCGGTTCCCACAGGCTGCCGTTCCACTGCAGCACCTCCCCGTTGGCAGGAGCTGCGTCGCTGACATCGCCGAGGTCGGCGAGGTCCATGCTAGTTGCCACTTTGGCGTAGGGAACGGCTACCAGTTCCTCCGTGCCAAGGATGTTGCCGTTGATCCGGACTTCTAGAAAATGGGCGTCACCGGCCCATTGGATCCCGGCGAAGGTTCCCGAAACCGCATTCCCTTCTCCGATGACCAGGTTGAAGATGCCGAAGGAATTGGTGGTGGCATTGTGGGTCTCTTCGTAGACCACCGGCCCGGCGGCGGTGCCTTTATGCACCAAAAAGCCTACGGTCAAGGCAGCATCCCGCAGCAAACTGCCGCCGCCATCGCGGGCAGCCGCTTGGTAATTGAAGCCTTGCTGTGCCTGGCTCAGCAAGGGCATGAACAAAAGGAGAAGGATTAGGAGCGGAAAAAAGCGTGAAGATTTTTGCATAAAGAAAAAATTAGGTGTGGATGGTTGATTGAATAAAGCCAGCAAACGGTGGCAGGGAAAACGCGCGGGTTGCTCTATCTGCCGGGGAGACAGGTTTTTTGCCGGTGGGCTTTCTTTTCCTTTTTTTTCTTTACTTAACGTCCAGCGGCAAGTAAATACACATACTCACCAACCCTTTTTAATAATAATTCTTAATTCCTGGAAAAATCAACCTCTCGTATATTTTTTGTGTCATCGAGCAAAAGCCCCTGGCGACTCCTTCGCAGGCGCCGCAACTGGTTCGTTGCTCGTGCCCTGCGCATCATCCGGGAAAAAGTGCTAATTTTTCGTTGAAGCGCCCCATCCTCTCTCGGATTCCGTAGCCTTTTCTTATTTAACCCGACCTCCTATGCCCCTTCGCTTACTTGCTTGTCTGTTGCTGCTGATCAGTAGCGTCGCAGCCGTGGCGCAGCCCATTCCTGGCTCTATGGACCTCTTCGGCAGCCATGAGCCGGTTCAGATGACCCTGACCTTTGATTTCAAACGTTACCTCAAGGACAAAAACAAGGAGGAATACCAGCCCGCGACCTTGCGCTTTGTCTTCCCCGACAGCAGCGAGGCCAGCAGCGAGGTGCGGCTCAAGGCCCGCGGCAACTTCCGCCGGGGCTATTGTGCCTTTCCGCCGATCAAACTCAATTTCAAACAAAGCGAGTTTGGCGTGGCAGGCCTCGACTCACTTAGCAAGCTCAAACTTGTGGCCAAATGCCGTTCTTCGAACAACTTCTCGCAGT
>CAZIVQ010000230.1:0-6469 GCA_964542415.1 uncultured Bacteroidia bacterium
GCTATTCTGATAACCCTGTCAGCGTTTTTGGGAACGCTGACAGGGTTTAAGGCAATGAATTGATGGACCCTGCAAAGAAATTCCTTCACCTTTTCACCCAACCGGGGAAACACCCAAGCCCTATTCCCCCCATTCCCCTATTTCCTTATTCCCCCCCTTCTCACTTCGCAATCACCTCAAACTCCACCCGCCGGTTGCGGCGGCGGCCTTCGGCGGTGCGGTTGTCGGCGATGGGGCGGTACATGCCGTAGCCTTTGACCCGCATGCGCTTTTCGTCGATGCCCTGCTGGATAAGGTATTCCCGCACGGCATTGGCCCGCTTAAGCGAGAGCGCTACTTTCTGGGCCTTGTTGCCCGTGTTGTCAGTATGGCCGCTGACCTGGATTTCTACCCGGGGGTTGAGCTTCATGAAAGCTTCCATCCGTTCCAGCTCGGCGTAGGAAGGCGGCAGCAGGTCCCATTTGCCCACTTCGAAGTAGATATTCTCCAAAATCAATGACGAGCCGATGCGGATGGGCTCCAGCTCGATGGTCTGCTCGATGGCCGTGCGGTCGATGACGGTGTCCATGCGGATGTCGCGGCCATAGAAGAGGTAGCCTTCGGCCAGGACGTTGATGCTGGCCAGGCCATATGAGGGGAGCAGCAACACAAACTGGCCGCTTTCGGGCTCGGTGCGGGTAGAAGAAAGCGAGTCCAGGGTTTGGTTGTCGGTGAGGGTAATGCCTGCATTGAGAAAGGCCCTGGTCTCCTTGTCGACCACGGTGCCGGTGAGGATGGGCGGGGTCACGTAGGGGCGTACCCCGGCCCGCCCGGGATCGCCAAGGTTGATGAGCCAAAAGTCGGCCATGCCGTTGTGGCCGGGGACGGGGGGGGCGCCGCGTTCCAATTGCGAATAGCCCAGGGTGAGGAAGCCGCCAGCGGGGATTTCGCAGATGCTTTCGAGGCGGTCTTTGCCTTCGAAGCCCAGGGTGCGCGACCAGCGGCGGTTGCCGTCCGGGTCGAGCTTGAGCAGCCAGCCGTCGTAGTAGCCCTGGTTGTATTCGATGTCGCCCTCGCCGGTGCGCGAGCGGGTCACCCCGCAGATCACGTAGCTGCTGTCATGGGTGAGGGCCACATGGTTGGCCCCATCGGACCGGGGGCCTCCGTAGGTCATGCTCCAGAGGAGGGTACCCTCCTGGGTGAGGCGAAAAGCCCACAGGTCCCCCAAACCACGCTGCATAGGGACGTGGCCATCGCCTGAGAAGGTGGTGCCCACCAGCACCAGGTTGCCCTGGGGGTCGAGCAGGCTGCTATGGACGTCGTCGTTATCTGAGCCCCCATAGCAAGCTTGCCAGCGCAGGGTCCCTTCGCGGTCGAGGGCAAAGACCCATACGTCCTTTTTGCCGATGTGGTACAGGATGTCGCCGTTGTTCGAGTCGGTAGAATTGACCACCAACAGGTCCTCATTGGGCAGCAGGTGCAGGCCAGTGACTTTTTCGTTGCCGGTGCCGCCGAAGTGCTTTTCCCAGAGCAGGTTGCCCTGGGCATCGAGGCGGGCGATCCAGCTGTCGAGCCCCCCATGGTGGACTGACTCCATGTCTCCGTCGCGGGAGGCCGATTCCCCGCCCAGGTAAAACCCTCCATCGGCGGTCTGAATGAGCGCGGTCCCGACATCGTCGCCGCTGCCGCCAAAGGAGCGGCTCCACTGCACCTTGCCTGCCGGACTGAGCTTGACGACCCAGACGTCCTGCCCGCCCTGGTTGGCGGAGAGGTCCCCATCGGCCGAGGTGCTGCTGCCGATGAAGCAGAAGCCATTGTCCTGGGTCTGGATCATTTGGGAGAAGGATTCTTCGCCACTGCCGCCGATTACCTGCCGCCAGAAAAAGCGGCCTTGGGTGGCATATTGGAGGACCACCACATCGCTGGTCAACTCCCCATGGTTGCCCCGGCCGAGGCCGTCGCTGGAACGGGTTTCTCCGGCGGCGACGATGGTCCCATCGGCCCGCAACATGACCGCTTTGCCCTTATCAAAATGAGAACCTCCCAGGTAGCGCTGCCAGAAGGCCACCTGGGCCTGGGAACCAGAGACCAAGCCCCACACCAGCCAGCTCCACACAATCAGGTATTTTAATGATTTTTGCAACATGGAGAAGCGGGGGGTTATTCCGCCGGGGGCAAGGCGCGCTGAAATTCCAGCTCGAAGAGTTGGCGGATTTGAGGGAAGGATTCGGGGGCAATGTCGAGCCACTCCTGCCGGTTCATCCAGCAGATATCGGTGATGCCTTCATTGGTTTGGGGAAGGAGCTTTTGCTGGCCCGGAGCCAGCATGCGGTACCAGTGGGTGGTCTTGAGCATCCATTTTCCTTTGCGGAAAAAGGTGTGGTAAGTTTTGGCCAACTTACCCAGGAGCTGTACCTGCTTGAGGTTGGTTTCCTCCTTCACCTCCCGCACGGCTGCGGCCTCGATGGTCTCCTCCCATTCGACGTGGCCTTTGGGGAGGGTCCAGCGTTTGTGATGGAAAATAAAGAGGTAGGCCCCGGCCTCATTCTGCACTAGCCCCCCGGCAGCGTCTACTTCGTGGAAAGCATGCCGGAACGTGTCGAAGAAATCGGTCCGGTGGATTTCACTTTCAAACAGCAGGGTCACCGAAAGCTCGCGCGCGCGCCAGGCATCGTCTCTTTGCCAAGCGACCACCGTGGCGGGAAATTCCTCATTCTTTTCTGGCCAGACATAGACCTGCTGCCCATCAAAAGGCGCGGGTTCATCGGCTTGGGCCAAAAACGCCTGCCAAGAGAGGGGCTCGAAACGAAAAGCTGGATCTTTGGGCTGCACCTGGAGTTCCAGGCACAGGTTTAACGCAAAAATTTTCATAATTTCACCCCTTCACACACCAATCATTATCGTGAGTAAAACCAAAATAGCAGAGGATTTGCTACAAATCCAAGCCGTAAAGCTGAGCCCCGAGTCGCCCTTCACCTGGAGTTCGGGCTGGCGCTCGCCCCTCTATTGCGACAACCGCTTGGCCTTGTCGTTTCCGGCGGTGCGAGGCCGTATTCGCGATGCCTTTGTGGCGGAAGTGCAGGCGCGCTTCCCCGAGGCAGAAACGGTGGTAGGGGTGGCTACCGGGGCCATTGCCTGGGGGCTGCTGGTGGCTGAAGCCCTGGAGCTGCCTTTTGCCTATGTGCGGAGCCAAGCCAAAGGCCACGGCATGCAAAACCTGATTGAGGGGAAGGTCGAAGCGGGGGAAAAAGTGGTGGTGATCGAAGACCTGGTCTCTACCGGCGGCAGCAGCACCGCAGCGGTCAAAGCCCTGCAAGCGGCCGGGGCCGAGGTGCTGGGAACAGTGGCGATTTTCAGCTACGGCTTTCCAGAGGCCGAAGCCGCCTTTGCCGCTACGGGCACGCCCTTCCACGCCCTCAGCTCTCTCGCCGTCCTGCTCGAAGCCGCCACCCGCAGCGGCTACCTGCCCGCCGCCGCCCACGAGACCATCATGGCCTGGCAACAGGGGCCGGCGAGCTGGCAAGGCTGAGCTGAACAATGCCGCCCCGAAGGGGTGCTTTTTCCAGAATTGACTTGGCCGATAAACAATTTACGGTAGTTTTGTATATTGAAAACTCAAAGGCCCCCTTTTTCGCTTTCTCAACTGATTTCCATGGCTGAAGCACCTTCCCAATTTCTCGAAACCCTCCAAACCGGCACCCTCCAGGATATGATCGTGGCCGTGCGGGGGCACGCTGGACAAATGACCGTCGAGGTCAAAGCCGAAGACCTGCACGAGTTCGTCAAGACCCTCAAGCAGATGTACGGCTTCAACTACCTTTCCGACATCACCGGCACGGACAACTATACCGACGAAGCCCGCTTCGAAGTCACCTACAACCTGGCCAACCTAGAGACCCGCCAACGGCTGCTCGTCTGCTGCCGGGTAGAAGAGGAGGACCCTGTGGTGGACACCATCGTGGACTTGTGGAAATCCGCCGACTGGTACGAGCGGGAGGTCTACGACATGATGGGCATCAAATTCAAAGGCCATCCGGACCTGCGCCGCATCTACATGCCCGAGGACTTTGAGTGGTTTCCCCTGCGCAAAGAGTTTCCCCTGCTGGGCATCCCTGGCTCCATTCCCCTGCCGGAGAAGGATCCGCCGAAGTCATATAAGTGAGGTTGAGATTTTGAGAGGCTGCGCTCGTCTTAGTACTCATAGAAACCCGCCCTTCAGTTGGCTGAGGGGTGGGTTTTTGTTGGTCGGTAGACCAATCAAGCTAGTGCTTGCGGAACTAAATTCTGACCCATTTAAACTTGCCCCTTTCCCCCTCCAGAGGCGGGTCCCAGACTGGTAGCTAACCCTCCTAAGGGTCTCAGAACCCTTAGGAGGGTCTGGGGACGAGTTTCCCACCTTTTTTGTCAGAAGACCAAATCAACCTCGGCCTTGGCTTCGTCGATGAATTGAATGGTCGGAACTAAATTCTGACCCATTTAAACTTGCCCTTTTCCCCCTCCAGAGGTGGGTCCCAGACTGGTAGCTAACCCTCCTAAGGGTTCCAGAACCCTTAGGAGGGTTCGAGGACGAGTTTCCCGCCTTTTTTGTCAGAAGATCAAATTAGGTAATTTCTTTCCTCCGCAAGCGCGAGATCTCGAAGTCGTAGCCATGTTGTTGGGCCTCATCTCTTTTCCCATTCATCAGGGTTACGGGAAGTGTGAAAAACGGCAATGACAATCACATCTGGCTCATGGACCTCAAAATAGAGGTTGTACGGAAACCTCCGCAGCACGGCTTTACGGCGCTGTCGTTGCTGCTGAGGGAAGCTCAAGGGATTGTGAGCAATGCGCTGTAGGAGTTCATCCACGACCTCAGTAAACTCATCTCCTAGCCCTGGTCGCTTTGCCTCATACCATTGATATGCCTGATCAACCTCGGCCTTGGCTTCGTCGATGAATTGAATGGGGTAAGGCATTAGGATGGCTTGAGCCCCGCTTTGATAGCATCCCAAGTATGGTAGGTCGCTTCACCTAGGCGAACTTTCTCAGAGCGACGATCGAGTTCAGCTTCCTGCTCAGCACTCAGCTCAGACTCAATTGTTTGGGCAAACTCTTCATATCTCAGGCTATCAATGATGTATTGAACCAGCCGGAGGCGTTCGTCCCGATTAAGGCGTAAAATCTGTTGTTGCAACGTGGCCATCGTCAAATCATATTCAAATTAGACAGTCTGCTTCACTTGATCATATAACGTAATGTCCTTGAGAACCGTTTGGAGTTCTGTTTGACTGCGGTTTTGAGTCTGTCGTAATGACCAAGCCGTTGAATGATCTCCTGATCATCAATCATCATCGCCTTATCCGATCCTAACAGATAATCGAGGCTCACTTCCAAAGCATTTGCGAGGCTAAGGGCCATCTGGACAGAAGGAACGGCCTGAGCCTCCTCATCGTTTAGAGACCACCCGCTAATCTACCCCGATACGCTCTCCAAGCTCTTGTTCGGTTAATCCTCGCTTTTTTCTGATTGCGACAATGTTCTGCCCGAAGATCAGAATGATCAATGATTATGACGACTAACATACAAAAATACCGAGTATGTTTCAGGCTTTTGGGTCAATACCTATTTTGGGGCTTGATTTAGTCAAAAATAAAGGTTCTCTAAGAATTTCAGCGGCCATCACCACCCCCGGTGGCTGAGCTACTCATGACCTGTCTCTCACTTCGAGCCTCCCCCTGGGCGGTAGATAGGTGGGGAAAGGAAAAAGAATGAAGAGGAGCCAGGAGCCAATGAACCCGCAAAAAAAGGGGGAAAGAGCTATTGCCGCAAGCGAAAATCCAGGGTCGCTAGCAGATGGTTGACCTGCAAGGCCGTACACCTGCCGTTTTGGTAGGTGAAGGTATTGCGGCTGCCATCGGGAATTTCGAGTTCGTAACGACCATCTGCCAACTGATTGAGCGGCAGGTAAGTGCCCCATCTTTCGGAGAAAACGCGGCTTCTTCCTTGAGGCGAAGCAAAATAAGTGGAGAGAATGCTGTAGTCAATGGGCGCAGGGTCGAGGCGTTTCCACTCCTCGTCGACACGGGTGAGGTAAGCCTTGCCTTCACGGTGGCCGCGGCTTTCGCCTTTGAGGTCGCCCCCGCGATAGTTTTGGGTAAAGGAGCGCTGTAGCTGGCCGTCGTGGTAAACGGCTTCGTACCGGAAGTCCAGCTCGACGGTAAAAAGCATCGAGATTTCCATTTTCGTGCGGGACCATAGCAGGGTGGAGTCACCTTTGACCTCCATGACCACTTCCATGCTGCCGACTTTGTTGTCGCCCTTGTAGACGTCGTAATGAAGGGTTTGGGCAGGCAAGGCTTGGCATACAAACCAAAAAGGCAACAGGAAAAGCAGGCGATAGGCAGGCATAGGGATTAGCTTACGCAAGGAAGCATCCAAAGATATCCTTAGAACGAAAAAAGGGGGACTTGGGCTTTTTTGTGCCGCGCAAGGTTTGATCTTGATCGAGTTG
>CAZIVQ010000231.1:0-6469 GCA_964542415.1 uncultured Bacteroidia bacterium
CGCTCGCTTTTTTGCGGGAAGTTTGTATCTTGAGCCCAGAACGGTGATCAAATAATTTTCAAAAAAACGACCACACCCATGTTAAAGACCATTACCCGCAGCCTGATGGGGGCTATGATGATCCTCGCGCTGGCTACCACGGCTAGCTACGCACAGTCCGCTGAATGCATTGACAAAGAAAAAGTATGCTGCATGACCGCGCAGCAGCGCGCCAGCATCGTACAGCGCCAAAATGTACAGAAAATGGCTCAAAAAGTAGGTCCGGCACAGCCCGCTGAAGCTACCAGCGCCCGCGCCATGCGCAAGCAGTCCCCGGCCCTCCCTAAGGCCACGGCTGTCAAGCCCGATGCGGCTGCTAAAATCAAGCGTCAGTAAGCAACCTGCTCTCAGGTACCTGACAGAAATGCATAACGAGTCCTTCCTACCCGGAAGGACTTTTTTTTCATTTAGCTATTTTTTCCGTGCTAAGAGAAGTCCTTTCCCTGCTGTACAAGGAGCTGCTTGTAGAATGGAAGCAGAAGTACGCCTTCAACGGCTTGCTGCTCTACGTGCTGAGCATGGTGGTGGTCATCTCCTTGGCGTTTGTCCAAAAGCTCAATCCACTCACCTGGAACATTCTCTA
Source organism: uncultured Bacteroidia bacterium (assembly GCA_964542415.1). Classification (GTDB taxonomy): domain Bacteria; phylum Bacteroidota; class Bacteroidia; order J057; family J057; genus CAZIVQ01. The sequence continues at coordinate 623 of CAZIVQ010000231.1, forward strand.
CTGGCTGATCATCCTCTTCACTGCCATCAACGCGGTGGCCAAAAGCTTTCAGGCCGAACAAAAGGGGCAATTGCTTTACCTCTATGGCGTGGCGCAACCGGCCGCCATCATTCTGGCCAAGATGATCTATAACTGCCTGCTGCTGATCGTGGTGGCGGGGCTTTCCTTGTTGGCCTTTGCGTTTCTCAGCGGCATCGCCATCGCCGATCCTGGCTTACTGGCGGGCATCGTGTTGCTGGGCAGCAGTGGCCTCGCCGCCAACCTTACCTTGGTTTCCGCCATTGCTGCCCGGGCCGAAAATACCGGCACCCTGCTGGCTGTGCTGGCTTTTCCCCTCATCGTGCCCCTGCTGCTGACCCTTATCCGTCTCTCCCGTTACGCCATCGAAGGAGTCAACAGCGGCTTCGACGCCGCCAACGCCACCGAAGAGTTCTGGCTCATGGGCGGGATGATCCTCGCCTTGGCCGTGATGTCGGTGGTGCTGTTTCCCTTTATCTGGCGGGACTGAACGGGAGGGTTCAGCCCATCGCCAGCTCGGCTTGTCCCAAGCCCTGCTTCATGTCCTGGAGCAGTTCGCGCAGGCGCTTACGGGCGCGGCTGTATTGCGATTTGGAGGTCGCTTCGCTGATGTGAAGGATGTCCCCGATCTCTTTGTGGTCGTAGCCTTCGAGCAAGTAAAGCTCAAACACTTGCCGGTAACCTTCGGGCAGGCAGTCGATCGCCTGCTGGATCTGCTGCATGTTCCAGGGCAGGTAGGCGCTCTGCGGCTGTTCGGTAGGCAGGTCGAGCCGCTCGGGAACGAGGTCCACAAACTCCGCCTTGCGGCGCTTGAGGTGGTTGATGGCGGTGTTGATGACAATGCGCTTGAGCCAGGCCCCGAAGGTCGACTCGCCTTTGAAGCGAGGCAGGTTGCGGAAGGCACGGACAAAAGCCTCTTGCAGCACATCCTCCGCTTCCATGCGGTCGCGGGTAATCTGATAGGCCGTGTGGTACATGGCCTTGGCATAGCGGCGGTAGATATCAAACTGCGCCTGACGGTCGTCGTGACGGCAGCGGTCCAGCAGCGGGTCAATATGAGGTTGGGCGATCACGGTGGTTGCGTTTTTAGGTGAGGAATAAATGAGCCAGATCAATGTCGACCTTCCCAAATTGCCGCTTCGGGACGCCATTCCCCAACCACCGGGAGTGAACCTGAAAATACCGGACATGAAACATGCGACGGCCGGAATGAGCCGGGGGCCTCTCCTGCAAATCTACCAGACAACAGCCAGAACTAGCGGCGGCGCCGGGGATGAAAGTCCGATAACCCGGTCAGCTAGTGCTTGTGGAGCAAAGTAATTAGCTTTAATTCCCCCTTGGCAAAGAAGCAGGTAGCATGGCCCCGCAATCCTGCCCCCATCGGGGTCACATATTTGTAGCCAAAGTGCCAAATAAGCTTCCTTGACCCCGCTAGGGGTCGGATTAAGCCTGGTTTTGAGGGAAGTATATGGCAATTCGGCCTCTGGATGAAGCTTGCTCGCACGGATTACAAATCCGCGCGAGAGATAAAAAAATGGGTGGAACTCGCTCACACGGATTACAAATCCGCCTGGAATATGAGCCGCGAGGGGTTTCAACCCTCTTGCTGCTCATGGGCAAAGCACCAGGGGAACAGCCTATTGCTTCCAGCGTTACATGCCGGTCTCATCCAGCAAGGGACGCAGCACTTCCCATACATTTTGGGCCACAATGCGATGGCCTTCCGCGGTGGGGTGGATGCCGTCGGGCAAGTTGAGCTGGGGGTCGCCGCCTACGCCCTGGAGCAGAAAAGGGATCAGGGCGGTCTGGTTGTTGATGGCAAGTTCCCGGAAAAGGACGCGAAACTCTTCTGTGAACGTATTTCCCATGTTGGGGGGCGCTTCCATCCCGGCCATGACGATCTTAACGTCAGGATAGCGGCTTTTGGTCAGGTCAATGATGGCCTGGAGGTTGCGGCGGGTCTCTTGGGGGTCGATGCCGCGGAGGCCATCGTTGCCGCCAAGTTCGAGCACCAGGATCTCGACCGGGCGGCGCAGCAGCCATTCGATACGGTTTTTGCCGGAGGCCGTGGTCTCGCCGCTCAGCCCGGCATTGACGACCTGATAGGGCAAGTCCAGGGAGTCGATTTTTTCTTGAATCAAGGCCGGGAATGCCTGCGCGGGGTCGATACCGTAGCCTGCGGTGAGGCTGTTGCCAAAAAATAAAATGCGCTTTTCTTCGGTGGGCGAATCCTCCTCGGATTCCGCAGCCAAGCGCGGGGCATTTTCACCAGCCGACACCTGCTGGCTGGCCGATTCGTTTTGCTTGCCATTACACCCCAGCAAACCAGCGGTTAGGGACGCAAACAAGACAAGCAACAGGGGATTGAAGAGAATTTTACGCATTTTGGGAACCTCTAGCTTAGATTTCCAGTTAAAGCAATCATTCGCAAATTACCCATTTCTGCACCAATTGACCTAATGCCCTCCATTTTATCTGTTAAGGACCTGACCAAAACCTACCTCAGCGGCTCCCGCTCTCTCACGGTACTCGACCGGGTTTCCTTCGAATTGGAAGCCGGCTCTACAGCGGCGATCGTGGGGCCCTCCGGCAGCGGCAAGACCACCCTACTGGGGCTTTGTGCCGGCCTCGACCGCGCCAGCAGCGGCTCGGTGGTCCTCAATGGAGTCCCCTTGGATGAACTGGACGAGGACGCCCGTGCCCGGGTGCGCAGCCAGCATGTGGGCTTTATTTTCCAAAACTTTCAGCTGCTACCTACCCTTACGGCTTTGGAGAATGTGATGGTCCCGCTCGAATTACGCGGCGGACCCGCAGCCCGTAGCCGCGCCGCCGAGCTGCTCGACCAGGTAGGGCTGAGCAAGCGCCACGACCACTACCCTACTCAACTCTCCGGCGGCGAGCAACAGCGGGTCTCGCTGGCCCGCGCTTTTGCCCCCCAACCCCTGATTCTCTTCGCCGATGAACCCACCGGCAACCTCGACGACGATACCGGGGCCCACGTAGAGGAGCTAATTTTCTCCCTCAACGAAGCTGCCGGCACCACCCTGGTCATCGTCACCCACGACCTGGAATTGGCCCGCAAAACCCAACGGGTGATTCGCCTCAAGGGCGGAAAAATCGCCGCCTGAGGCCCGCAGGAAGGGCCTCTAGCAGGCAAAGGGGCATGCTTTTTTCCCCGTCTCCCGATTTACCAGCCAGCTGCCATTTTCTCATCGCCTATCCTCCTTCTCCTTTCCTATGCCCCAACGTACCCCTTTTTCCTGGCCTTTGCTGATGGCCTGGCGCGACAGCCGCCGCAGCCGAGGCCGGCTGTTTTTGTTTACCGCTTCGATCGTGCTGGGCGTAGCGGCCTTAGTGGCGATCCAATCGTTTCGTGATAGCTTGGAGAACGATATCGCGGCCCAAGCCCGCGAATTGCTGGGGGCTGACCTGGAGCTGCGCACCACTTTGCCCCCTTCAGATACCGTGCTTGCCCTTTACGATTCCCTGGGCGGCACCCAAGCCCAGGAACGGTACTTCGCCTCGATGGTCTTATTTCCCGAAACCCAAGGCACCCAACTGGTCCAGGTACGGGCCCTGAAGGGCGATTTCCCTTTTTACGGACGCATCGAAAGCCAGCCCGAGGCTGCGGCTGACACCTTCCAGCAAGGCAAATACGCCCTGGTCGACCGGGGCTTGATGCTACGCCATGACGCCCAACCGGGCGACTCGGTCAAGATCGGGGAGGTGACGTTTTTGATCGCGGGAGAATTGCTGCGGGTACCGGGACAGACGGGCATCGTGGGCACGGTGGCCTCCCCGGTTTACATTCCGCTGGCCTACCTGGAAGCCACAGGCCTCGTCCAAAAAGGCTCCCGGGTCAATTTCTTACAATACTTCCGCTTCGAACCCGATCGCGATGCCGATGCCCTGGTCAAAGCCCTCAAACCAAAACTAGAGCAGCTGCGCATCCGGGACGAGACGGTGAGTGAACGGAAAAAAGACGTAGGAGAAGCGTTTGACAACCTCACTGAATTCCTCAACCTCACCGGCTTTGTGGCGCTGCTGCTGGGTTGTGTGGGCGTAGCCAGTGCGGTCCACGTGTACATGCGGGAGAAAATCGCCTCCATCGCGCTGCTGCGCTGCCTGGGGGTTCAAGGCCCGCAGGCGTTCCGCATCTACTTGTCGCAGATCGGGGGCATGGGCCTGGGAGGCTCCCTGCTGGGGGCGGTGATCGGGGCGGTGATACAGCGTTTTTTGCCAGAATTGCTGGGGAACTTTCTCCCGTTCGAAGCCAGTACCTCCTTTTCCCCAGCGGCAGTTGGGCTGGGGCTGCTGGTGGGGACCAGCGTGTCCTTGCTGTTTGCCTTGCTGCCTCTGCTCCGCATCCGGGACATTTCGCCGCTGCTGACCCTCCGCGCCTCCTACGAGCCCCCTGCCCCCCAGCGCGACTGGGCGGTATGGGCGGTCTATGCGGCCATTGCCTTTTTTGTGCTCGGTTTTTCCTGGTTACAAATGGGCGACTGGTTAGAGGCCCTCTACTTCGCTGGCGGCCTGGGCCTGGCCTTTCTGCTACTGGCTGGGCTGGCCCAGGCCGCGATGTGGACCGTGCGGCGCTTTTTTCCCAAAAACTGGAGTTACCTCTGGCGGCAAGCCCTCTCCAACCTCTATCGCCCAAACAACCAAACCCAAACCTTGCTGGTGACCCTTGGCTTGGGCACCGCCCTGCTCACCACCCTGTTTTACCTCCAGGGCCTGCTGATCGACCAAGTTGCCCTGACCGATGCCGGCGAGCGCCCCAACCTGCTGATGTTTGACATCCAGTCCAATCAGGTGGAACCCGTGGCGGACCTGGTACGAAGCTACGATTTCCCGGTCATGCAGCAGGTCCCCATCGTGACCATGCAGCTCGAAAGCCTCAAAGGCCGGAGCCGCTCTGCCCTGCTGGCCGATTCCAGCCGGGAGGTTTCCCGGGGGATCCTCAACCGCGAATACCGGGTCACCTACCGCGACACCCTGATCGACAGCGAGGAATTGGTGGCTGGACGCTGGCAAGGCCGGGTTCAGCCCGACGATAGCGTGTTGATTTCGATCGAAGAGGGCTTCGGGCGCGAAGCCATGAAAGTGGCATTGGGGGATGAGGTGATCTTCGACGTGCAAGGCGTGCCGCTGACCACCTACGTGGGCAGCTTCCGCAAGGTGGATTTTGCCCGCATGCAAACCAATTTCCTGGTCATCTTTCCTGAAGGCGTGCTCGAACAGGCCCCGCAGTTTCACGTGCTGGTGACCCGGGCGGATTCGGCGGAGAAAGCCGCTGCGCTACAACGGCAGGTCGCCCGTACTTACCCCAACATCTCCACCATCGACCTGGGGCTAGTCTTGCAGACGGTGGAGGAAGTGCTGGGCAAGGTGTCCTTTGTCATCCGCTTCATGGCCCTCTTCAGTATCTTGACCGGGCTGATCGTGCTGGTAGGCTCGGTGTTGCTCAGCCGCTTTCAACGCATTCAGGAAAGCGTGCTGCTGCGCACCTTGGGGGCCAACCGCCGGCAGGTCCTGACCATCAATGCGCTGGAATACTTCATCTTGGGTAGCTTGGCCACCCTGGGAGGCATTGTCCTGGCCCTCATCAGCAGCAGCTTGCTGGCGGTGTTTACTTTCGAGACCGTTTTTGTCCCGCCACTGCTGCCTACCTTGGCCATTTATGTGGGATTGACCGGTCTGACCCTCCTCATTGGCCTACTCAACAGCCGGGGCGTGCTGAACCAACCCCCCCTGGAAGTGCTGCGGAAGGAGGGCTAGTGCTTGCGGAACTAAATTTCTAACCATTTAAACTTGCCCGTTTTCTGCCCT
>CAZIVQ010000232.1:0-6444 GCA_964542415.1 uncultured Bacteroidia bacterium
CGCGCCTGCTGCAGCACCGCATCATTGGCCCAATCCCAGCTGATGCCCTGGTTTTCTAGCTCCTGCAACATGGGCCAGAGGGTCCGAAGCCAGCTTATGGCCGGCGCTTCTCCCGGCCGGCCCTCCGGCAAGGCGGGCGGCAAGGGGGAGGGGGCCACAAGCTGACCCGGAATTTCTCCCCGGAACAACCACTCCTGATGCACGGTATCCCGGCCAAAGGCAGGGGGAAAGCGCTGCCAGGGAAAGTACACCAACACCTCCCGCTGCGGCCGCCCCTGCCGCAGCACATACTGGCAGCGCGCCACGTAGCGGTTGAGTTGGGGCATGACAGCCGCAAAGGGCTGATCCCGGCTGAAGTCGCTGCCTGCTCCCCGGGAAAAAGGCTGGGGCGCGGCCAGGGGTTGCCAGTGGGGCTGCCCCGGCGGCTGGGCCGACATGCCGGCATACACCAGATGATTAACCCCCGTCACCAGCAGGTGGTCCAGGTTGATCTTCATCTGCTGGGGCGCTTGCCGGAAGGCCATGCCCTCCTGCCCAAACGCCCGGCAACTGACCAGCGGGCGCCCGTAAAGGCTGGCCCCCGACACGGCCAATTTCAACGCCATCACCGACCCGCCCCCGAATGCCTGGCTGGCTTCGGGCAGACTCAGCTGCCCCGCCAGTCCGATGGGATCGTAGCCCCCATCAACCCGGCTGCGTAGTGCCCAGCTCCGGCGGTTCATCCAGCGGCTCAGCGGTTCTATGCCTGCCTGCTGTAGCCGCTGTCCCAGGGTTTGGGCATAGTCCCAGCGCACGCCTGCATCGGTGTTGGCTTGGATGAAGGCGGGCCGCCGCCGCATCCCTAAGCCACGCAGTGGTTCATCGTCGGCTCCCGGCACCATCAAAGCGGGCAGGTGGGCTACCAGAGAATAGCCGTGCTGGGCCTCGAAGGCAGCAAGGAGGGCAGGGTGAAACCAGCGACTGTTTCGCCAGGGCCCTGCCTGGTAGCTCCAGCCCCGCAAGCCCGGAAGTTGAGCCCCGGTAAGGCCCGTAGCGGGGCGGGTGAGGAAGTAGGCGTGGCCCAGCAAACTGAGCGAGTCCAAGGGGTCGACCACCAGGCCCGGGCCGGGCTGGGCGCTGCCGGCGGGCCGTTGGCCGCTGGGCTGGGCATAGAAAGCCAGGATCAGCCAGGAGCCAGATGGCGCTTCCCAGTGCAGGCATTGTTGGCTATCGACTTGGGCGCTGAGATCCAGGAGAGAATCCGGGCGCAGCACCATGGAATCTGTCAGGGACCAGATGCGGGCCGAGCGGTGGTCCCGGGCGACCTTCGCCGCTAGCACGGCCACGGGTTCCGGCCCGGCCGGCAGCGGGTCCATCAGGCTGCGCCGGCCCTGGAGCATCCGGTCTTCGCTCAACCCGGCCAAGGCTTGTGACACAGATTGCCCGGGAGCGGGCAGGGGCAGGTCGATGGATTTGCCCCCATACAAAAAGGCTTCACCGACGACCAGGCTCTGCGGATGATCGTCCGGCCCCAGGTGTACGCCCCCTGAAGGGGCCCCGTCGCCCAGGGGTAGATCGACTTGCAGCCCCCGCCGGTGGGCCAATTTTAGCAGCAGCTGTACCTGCCGGTAAAAGGACGGCTGGTCGTAGCCCAGGTAAGGATGCCCCGGCAGGAGGAGCGAATCGTTGGGCAGGCCCACGGTCGTAGGTTGCAGGGCGATGCCCCCCCATCCTCCTTCATAAATTGCCTGCAGGCCCGCGGTGAGCTTCAGGTCTGAGAGCGCAATGCCCGGCCAGTACCATTCGAGCCAGGGCCGGTCTTGCGGCAGCGGGGCCAGAAAGCGGGCTGGATCAAAGCCCCCTGAGGATTGAAAATCTGCTTGAGGGGTGCAGAAAGTGTCTTGGGAAAAGGCTTCCTGGTAAACGGCCCGCATGGAGAGGGGCGGGGGCAGGTCCATGGCCGGGACCCCGGGAGGGCGGCCTTGCCAACGATAGCCCCAAAAGATCGCTCCCGAGCCTAGCAGCAGCAGGCCGGCCCACAAGCTCCAGCGTAGGTAAGAGGTTGGCTTCATATTGGAGCCAGTAAATTACACAAAATCGAACAACATTCCTTACTGCGCTTGGCCGGCAGCAGCTTCGTCCAGAAACCACAGCAGCTCCCCGGCCGGGGCGATGTGGGCCGCCGGAAAAGCCTCGCTACCGGCTTGGCCTTCCCGGATGGCGGTCACTTTTTCGGCTTTGCCCGCTCCGGTAACCAGAAAAGCCACTTGGCGAGCCGCGTTGAGGACCGGACCGGTGAGGCTCACCCGCTGCTGCCCGCTCTCCGGGTGCGTAGCTACCGCACAGGTCGTCGCGGTGGTGAGCAGCTCCATTTGATCGGGGAAAATAGAAGCCGTGTGGCCGTCTTCGCCTATCCCCAGCATGATCAGGTCGAACTGCGGCAGGCCACCGGCCTGGGGGAGGGCCTGCTCGATTTCGGCGGCGTAGCGCGTGGCTTCCACTTGGGGGTCAGCCTCGCCGCGAATCCGGTGGACCTGCGGACCCTCAAGCCCGAGGGGCTCAAACAGCAGTTCACGGGTCATGCGGTAGTTGCTTTCGGGATGGTCCGGGGGCACGGAGCGCTCATCGCCCCACCAGAAGTGCAGCTGCTGCCAGGGCAGTTTGTCGGCGTAGTGCGTCGCCAGGTGGGTGAAGAGCAATTTGGGCGTACTGCCCCCGGAGAGGGCCAGATGAAAGGCCTGGTCTGGGCGGAGGGTGGTTTGTAAAAAAGAAGCAAAGGCGGCCGCTACGGCCTGGCCATTGGGGAATACGTGCCAACTGGGTGCCTGCATAGAGGGGAATTGGAGGTTGAGTAAGGCGCAAAGGGTAGCTTCTCCTGTTTGTTTCACGCAAATCTAGGATGCCCCGGCAAGCCGGGGTAGGCGTAAGGGAAAGACCTGATAGCTAGCAGCTTGGGTTTTTAGCCAAAATGAAAACAGGGGAGGTTATTCTTCCCCTATTAATAAGGTGTCAATTACCCTAAATATTTCTCCCCTACAAAAAAACCTCCGCTCGGCAACGCTGCCAAGCGGAGGTCAAGAGCAACCTTAGCCTTGCTGTCAGGCATTTTCAGTCACCGGCTGCAATTTCGTTGGGGTTTGGACCTGAGGGGGATGGAAATAGTCTCGCATGCGGAGAACCCAAATCAGGAAAGTAAGGTTCATCAGCAGGAATGCGGGGATACTCAGCCAGGCAAAGGCCAGGTTCCAAAGCAAGAGGGGGGCCGCCACCGAGACGATCAGCAGGCGAAGGTACTCCAAGCGCAGGGCCCATTTTTTACATTCCAAGGTGCCGCCGTGAGCCATGACAGATAAGGCAATAACGCCGGTCAAGCCGCCCATCGCCCAAGCCGACAGGTCGTCTTGGTTGATGAGCATGAAAACAAAGGTTCCCAAGGTGGTCAGCACGGAAAAAAGTACATAGAGCTGCAAGCGAATGGGGGCTTTCAGGTCGTAGTTTTTTCGCTCGCCTGAAACCGGATCCACCTCGTACTGCGGCTGTTCCGGCGTGGCTCCTTCGGGATTCCAACTCGGCGGTGCCACGAAGACCCTGATCTTGTCTTTCCAATTCTTTGCCTCCCGGGACCGGCGGAAAAGCGAAGCCCAGTAGTGCAGGTAAGCCCAATAAGGATTCGAGCTGTGAAAACCCGTGGTAATCCCATAATCCGGCTCTTCTGCTTCTTCTTCTATAAAGGTCCCCAACATGCGGTCCCAAATAATGAAAACGTGGCCATAGTTCGTGTCGAGGTACTTCTCGTTGCGGGCGTGGTGTACGCGGTGGTGAGAGGGCGTCACTAACACGTACTCCAGCCAGCCGAGCTTGCCTACCAGGCGGGTGTGGGTGAAGAATTGGTACAAGCCGATGAAAACGATGGCTGAGGTGGTGATCTCAGGCGAAAAGCCCATGATCGGCATCCAGATCCAGAAGAAGGTGCGGTTGATCACCGCAAAGGCCGAGACCCGGAAAACGGTGGTTAGGTTCAGTTCTTCGCTTTGGTGATGGACAATGTGGGCCGCCCAGAGAAAGTTGATTTCATGGCTGAGGCGGTGGTGCCAATAGGCCAGAAAATCGGCCACCAGCAGGGCCCCGAGCCAGATCAGGATTTGTACCGGCAGCGAATGCCCCGCGAGAGTAATCTGCCAAGGAGCGACGGTTTGGAAGAAAAAATCGAACAGGAAGTAGAGCATCACCACGAAAAACACGTCGAACAGCCGCTCCAGCATACCACAGCACATGTTGACGATGGAGTCGCTCAGGCGATAGACTTCTTTGCCTTTTCGCTTGGACAGGTAGTATTCCAGGGCTACCAACAGCAGCAGCACCGGAATGATCAGGCCAGCGTTTTTTAATGCACCCATTTTTTTGGAGAATAGTGAATAGAGAGTATGGAACAAAGACCGGAGACCTCAAAGCCACTGGTTTTGTGGCCGGGTCAGGTCCGGATTTATGACTTCAAAGGAAAGGATTTTTTTCCCTTAGGTCAAAGACTCGATCGGGGAAAAAACGTGGCTTTGCCATAAAAGCTTTGAATGAGAACTGCCAAGGGGCAAAAGCGTTATGAAAAAAATCATATTTGTGCGACCAAGCGGGCGGCTTGCTCTCCGAGAAGGGAGCCGATGGCCACGCCCATGCCGCTGAGGCGGACGGCCACGACCAAGCGCGGGCCCATACGCTGCACGATCGGTCGCTTCTCTTCTCCTACTCCCAAGATGCCGCTCCAGCGGTGTTCGATGGTGAAGGGTTGCCCGGGCAGCACCACCTCCCGGAGCAAATCCTCCAGCGCCGCCTGAATCTGCGGGGTCTCCCCAAAGTCCGCGGTGGTTTCGCCTGCGGGATTGAGGTCACGGGCCCCACCGATGAGCACCCGGTCGCCGGCATGGCGGAAGTAGACGTAGCCTTCGCGGTAGTGGAAGCAGCCGTGCAGCTTCAAGCCTGGAACGGGGGCGGTCAGCAGCACCTGGTTGCGGGCCGGGCGCAGGGGCAGCTCCGGCAAGAGCCGCTGCGCAAAGCCGTTGGTCGCCACCACCACCTGCTCGCCCCGCAGTTCGGCCCCCATCTCCAACTGCAAGTATACGCCATCACTGTGGGTTTCGATGCCCGCAACAGGCAGGCCATAAAGCAACCGCACCCCCGCCGCCTGCGCCTGCACCGCCAGGGCCTGCATCATGTACCCCGGATGCAGCACACCCTCCACCCGGCTGCCGATCAGGTGGGCCACCTGCCCCAAGCCTTGGTGAGACAACTTGGCAGCGGCGTCATAAAACACCTCTGCCTGGCCGGTGATGCGCCGCATTTCGGCGTTGAAGGTGGGCAGCGCTGCTTGGCAGGCTTGGTAGGCAGCCTGCTCCTCCGGCCGAAACAGTTCGTAGCCACCACAGGCTTCGTAGCGCAAGGCCGCCTCCCCAATCCGCTCGCGCAGCAGGCGCAGGCCGCGATAGCGCTGCGCCACCAGGTCCCAGACGGCCGTCTTCCCCAGCTGTGCGAGGTCGTGCAGCAGTTCAGTGGGGCTGCCAAAGCAAGCAAAACCCGCGTTGCGGCTGCTCGCCCCGCTGGGCAAAGCCCCTCGCTCGACCACCCCCACCCGTAGCCCCGGCGCGAGCGCCCGCAAGCTCAAGGCCGTACTCAGCCCCACCAAGCCCCCACCGATGATCCAAACGTCGATGTGGTCGAAGAAGGCGTCTTTTTCCCAGTAGCTGTGCATGGCATGATGTCTTTTACCCCGAAGGATATGAAGCAGGTTCACAAAGATCACCAAAAAACAAATGGCTTTCGCCTATTTGCTCGCTTCCCTCCCTGTCGCTTCTCGCTTTTTCACCACTGAGGGCACGGAGTTTTTTTTAACGCATCTGCCAGAGGACAGACTTTCAGAAGGGCGCGGAGGAGATGGAAAAGAAGGACGTAGGAGGGCACGAAGGTTCGACCTTCGGTCTCAGGTCGCTTGTCGCTTGTCGCTTATCGCTTATCGCTTATCGCTTATCGCTTATCGCTTTTTCACCACTGAGGGCACAGAGGGATTTCACGGAGGACACGGAGTTTTTTTAACGCATCTGCCGGAGGACAGACTTTCAGAAGGGCGCGGAGGTTTCGCAAAGGGCGCAGAGGAGATTGAGAAGCAGGACGTGGGAGAGCGCGGAGGTTTGACCTTCGGTCTCAGGTCGCTTGTCGCTTATCGCTTTTTCATCACTGAGGGCACAGAAGGAAATGGCCAAGCAGGACGTAGAAGGGCACGGAGATTCGACCTTCGGTCTCAGGTCGCTTGTCGCCACATCGCTTATCGCTTATCGCTTTTTCACCACTGAGGGCACGGAGGAATTTCACGGAGGACACAGAGGGAAATGGCCAGGCAGGACGTGGGAGGGCACGGAGATTCGACCTTCGGTCTCAGGTCGCTTGTCGCCACATCGCTTATCGCTTATCGCTTTTTCA
>CAZIVQ010000233.1:0-6423 GCA_964542415.1 uncultured Bacteroidia bacterium
CCTGATGGACAGCTTCTTGTACTTCTGGCCTTATAATAAAAACCGGTAGGTTATTTTTGACTTTTTACTTAATCCTCTTGCCCCAAGCAAAAAAAGTCGGCCTGTCATCCGAAACGAATGACAGGCCGACTGATAAGGTTCGAAAGACCAGCTAACGCTTAGTCCAGGTTTTCTTGGATTTTCAGTTCATTGATAGGCAGTTGCTCTTCCACCACTTCGCTTTCGGTCAGCGAAGGCGCGTCGAGTTGGGCTTCGACCATGGAGAGGACACGATCGGTACCGGGGTTGACTTGGGTGAGGACCGGCTTGGCGTAGAGGCCGATAAAGAACATCAGCGCAATCAGGGGGGCTACTACCGCTACTTCGCGACGGGTGAGGTCGAAAAACTTACCCGTTATGCTTGTGTGGGTCTCCCCAAACATCATCTTGCGGAACATGCTCAGCAGATATATGGCAGCAATCACTAACCCGACAGCCCCGACTACCGCAAAGGCACCGGAGATGTAACCGGACTTGAAGGAGCCCATGAGGATCATAAACTCACCGACGAAGCCACTCAAGCCTGGCAGGCCGACAGTAGCCATCACGGCGATCATGAAGAAGAGGGTGAATTTGGGGGCCAGCTTGGCTATGCCCTGGAACCCACGGATGTCCTTGGTCTGATGGCGCTCGTAGAGCATACCAGTCAAGAGGAACAAGGCAGCGGTCGCTACCCCGTGGCCAACCATCTGGATGACCGCGCCGCTGAGGGCTTCAGGCGTGAAGGCGAAAATGCCCAGCACGATGAACCCCATGTGAGAAAGCGATGCATAAGCGATCAGCTTCTTCATGTTGGTCTGTACCACCGCGAGGTAGGCACCGTAGACGATGCTGATGACGGCAAAGACGCTGATGTACGGGGCCCAGTCCACAGCAACTTGCGGGAAGAGAGGGATGGCAAAGCGAATTAAACCGTAGGCACCCATCTTGGACAGTAGGGCGGCCAGGATAACGGAACCGGTGGTGGAAGACTCCGAGTAGGTCAGGGGTTGCCAGGTGTGCAGCGGAAAGATCGGCATCTTGATGGCGAAGCTGATGGCAAAAGCGAAGAAGAGCCACTGCTGGGCACTCAAGCCAAAGGCAGCGATGGTACCGGCAGCCAAGGCATCACGGATGACGAAATAGTCGGTGGTCAGTACCCCTTCTTCTACGTTCAAGCCCAAGTAGATAATGGCGATCAGCATCACCAAAGAGCCTGCCAAGGTGTAGAGGAAAAACTTCATCGAAGCAATTTCTCGCTTAGCCCCACCCCAAATCCCGATGAAAAAGGTGGTAGGGATAAGTACCAGCTCGAAAAAGACGTAAAACATTAACATGTCCAACGACAGGAAAAAGCCAATCAGGCCCGTTTCCAGAATTAGGATCATGAGATAATAGAGTTTTTCCTGACGGCCGACTTTCCCCATAGAGTAGAGGACCATGACCGGAAAGATCACGGTAGTCAGCAGCACCATGTAGGCTGAAATGCCATCCATACCCAACATAAATTTGATGTCGAGGCTCGGCATGGCAAACCACATGGATTCAGAGAAAAACAAAAATTCACCGCCTTCGACCATGGAGATTTCCGGGTTGAGGCGGTAGATAACTTGGAGTGCTACGGCGATTCCCAGCGGAATCAGCGACAAAGCGAATGCAGTATAGCGAGCAAACTGCTTTTTTAGCAGCAGCACGAAGGGCACCCCCAACAAGGGAGCGAAAAGCATGATGTTCAGCAGTAATGAAATCCAGTCTTTGTTCATAGTATTTCTGCTATGTGATCATTGAGTTAGTGTAGAAATTACATAAAAAATTTCGGGAGCAAATGTAGGCGTTTGCAAGCTACTTTACAACAGCCTACACGATATTCTAGAAAAAAAGTTTTTAGGAATTTTTGAAAATCGCAGGAAAATTTTCCCCGCTTTTTAAAATATCTTCAACAAACCCTCCCGAAAACCTTTTCGATCTATAAATCAGAATCTTACCTTTTTATTTTCATTTTTGGCAATAGCCATAAAGTGAAATATTGGAAAAGTTATTTTTTTCTCCCGAATCGAGGGTAAAAGTATCAGGCACGGGAATCTCTTCCTATCGTCGCAGCTTTAGCGGAAACTTCTCCTTCATCAACCGTTTGCTTTTACCCCTCAAAGGCTATGGCTGCCTCCGCCACAGGGTATGAAAAAAGGAAGTTCATGTTAAACGAAATTCCTTTTTTGTTGAATGTTTAGAAAAATTTCTTAAACACTAATATTTCGGCTCCCAACCCGGCTCGTAGGCCCGGTCCCACATGGCCATGGCCTTGGGGTTGTCGATCGGGTGGCCGCTAGAAGGGTCGATGTCGAGGCTGCCCCCGGCTTCCTGGGCCAGGTTGCCCAAGTGGCACAGCAGGGTGCTCTTGGCCGCATCGTGGATGGGCGAATGCTGCTTGGCTGACTCGCGAATGGTCGCGGCAAAGTTGGCCAGGTGCTTGGTCGTCAGCCCGCCCCCGCCTCCGGTACCGAGGGTAACAGAAGCTTCATCTTCGGTCATGCGCTTCACCTGCTTGTTGTCCATATCGTAGACCTCGTAGGCGTTGCGGTCCAAGAGGATGGTGCCTTTGGTACCGTGCAAGGCGGCCCCCCGGCCGCGGTCGTACAGGCGCATGGGGTTGCAACTGCGGCCTTCCCAGGTGATCATTTTGTCCCCTTCAAAGGTGTAGCTCACGTCTTGGGTGTCATAAAACTCCCAATCATCCTTGAAGTGGAAGCGCCCCCCGGCCGAAACGACCTGGGTCGGGTAGTCTACGCCCAACGCCCAGCGGCAAATATCGATCTCGTGGGTGCCGTTGTTATGGATTTCTCCCGTACCCCAGTGATAGTACCAATGCCAATCGTAGTGGACGATGTTGGTCTCATAAGGGCGTCGCGGTGCCGGGCCTTGCCACAGGTCCCAGTTCAGCTCGTCGGGTACCGTGGTTGGCATGCGCCGCCCGATGGACCCGCGGCTGTTGGCGTACCAAGCTTTGCCATAGTACACATCGCCGATGAGGCCCTCGCGAATGTCCTGCACGGCCTGCATGGACGTCGGGGCCGAGCGCTGCTGATTGCCCATTTGCACCACCTTACCGTGTTTTTGCTGGGCCTCCACGATCATTTCGTTCTCTCGAGGATTGTGGCTACAGGGCTTTTCGACGTAGACATGCTTGCCCGCCACGAGGGCCATGATGGCCTGCGGCGCGTGCAGGTGCTCAGGCGTGGCAATGGCCACGGCGTCGACCTCCGGGTCTTCCAGGATTTTGCGGAAATCTTCTTCGACTTTGGGGGCATAGCCGAGTAGCTTTTTGGCTTCTCCCAGCCGCTTGTCCAGCACGCCTTTGTGTACGTCACACAGGTAAGCCACGTGAATGCCTTCGACCTTGGCCGATTCATTCATCAGGGCCCAGCCCCGGTTGTGTACCCCGACAAAGGCCATGTTGATGCGATCATTGGCGCCGAGGATGCGGCTGTAGCCGGCAGCGGTATGGCTCAGGGCCAGGCCCGCCGTGCCGAGGGCAGCTGTTTTTATGAAGGTTCTGCGATTCTGTTTCATGTTAAAAATACGCTTAGGCTTAAAAAAACCAGCACCGCTCCGGCCTGAGCCCGAGCAGTGCAGGATCCAAAATTAAAGTTCACGGATTTTGATGTTGCGGAAAGAGACCTTGTCCCCGTGGTCCTGGAGCAGAATGGGGCCCTGCGGCCAACGACCGAAATTCTCCCATTGCTCATACTTACTCTTCTCCACCAGGGCCTTGAAGATCTGCGAATGGCGGTCAAATTCTACCACCAGCTCGTTATTCAGCCAGTGCTCCACCTGACCGTCCTTGACCACCAGGCGGGCCCGGTTCCAATTGCCTACCCCCCGGAACTGCTTGCCCCGGTCGGGATAGCGCACATTTTCCGCCCGGATCAGGTCGTATAGGGAGCCGACGGTGCGGTTGCCATTTTTGCCCATTTTGGCATCGGGATGCTCCTTGTCGTCGAGAATCTGAAACTCCAGGCCGATGGCTGAGCCTTCGCCTTTGTTCAAAGCCGGGTCGACAAAGTACTTGATGCCACTGTTGGCTCCTTCGGTGATCATGAACTCGAGTTCCAGTTCGAAGTCGCTAAACTCATCGCGGGTCACGATGTCGCCGCCATTGGCTGACTCGGCCCCGTCGCTGGCCTCGACGGTGAGGACCCCGTCATTGATGGTCCAGCCTTGCGCAGGGAAGTCTTTGAGCTTGGCTCCCCGCCAGCCGTTGGTGGTTTTGCCATCCCAAAGCAAGCGCCATCCCAGACGCTTCTCCTGAGGGGTCAGGGTGTTATTCAGGTAACTGAGCTGCCGCACATCAGGATTGGGCTGCCAGCGGTGAGCGGCGGGGTTGTCGGTGATGATGCGAAGGTTGCGCCACTTGACCTGCTCTCCCGGCTGCATATCGCCGCGAATGCTGTGAACCTGCAAGCCGATAAAGCCGCGGGCCGTCATGTCGTCGACCAAGTAAGCGGTCTGGATGCCGTTGAGCCAGACCAGGATGGTATCGCCCAGGGCTTCGACGTGGAAGGTATTCCAATGTCCAGCCTGCAAGGCTTTTTCTGCCTTGGCATTGACTGAAAGTGGGTAGAGCCAGCCCCGGCGGGCTTCGTCATAGATGCCCCCGGACCACATACGAGAGCTGGGGTCGATCTCGACCTGATAGCCGTGGACGCGGCCGTCGCGGTAATCGGGCAGGCTGTTGGAGCGGATTTGCACCCCAGAGTTGAAGCGGGGGTTGACCCACACTTCGTATTCAAGGATGAAATCAGAAAAGTATTCCTCGGTGGTGAGGAAGGTGTTGGGGGTATTGTTCACCGTGGTACCGACGATGGCTCCATCTTCGATGGTGTAAGGGGCTTCGCCGCCAAGGCGCTTCCAGCCATCGAGCGATTTGCCGTCGAAGAGCATACGCCAAGGAGCATTGTCTTGAGCGAGCGTGATCGCCGGATAACTGAGCAACAGGCCCAGGCTAAGCGACCAAATGAGTAGTTTGTTCATACAAATAATGATTAGGTTTGGGGTGGTAAAGAGCGGACTATTGGCAATTATTTCCCAAGCAAAAGATGATACACAATCCTCAGGGAGCTACCGGTCTGGACCATCCTGTCTTCCCAGACGTGCTGGTCAGGGCTTTCCCCTTACCCCACAAAGAGAGATTTACTTCGGAAAGCTAACCGGGGAGGATGCTTAATTTATTGGAATATTTTGCTTTTTTCCAGATATAAATTTGTGGCAACGTTCCCAATGTTATCCGGGATTAAGCCAAGCTACTTTCCCGCCTTATTTCTATAAAAAGGATCTTTGCCTATACCATTGCCTATGCCTTACCTTGCTGCCCCCGATCGCTACGAACGCCTTCCCATGAACCGCTGTGGCCACAGCGGCTTGATTCTACCCGCCATTTCCCTCGGCCTTTGGCACAACTTCGGCGGAGTAGACCGCGAAGCCGAAGCCCGCAAGATGCTACACCTGGCTTTCGACCGGGGCATCTTCCACTTTGACCTGGCCAACAACTACGGCCCGCCCCCTGGCTCAGCCGAGGAGACCTTCGGCCGGGTATTGGCCAGCGATTTCCGCCCCTACCGCGATGAGCTGCTGATCTCGACCAAAGCCGGCTACGACATGTGGCCGGGGCCTTATGGCGAATGGGGCTCGCGCAAGTACCTTTTGGCCAGCCTCGACCAGAGCCTGAAAAGAATGGGACTCGATTACGTGGACATTTTCTATTCTCACCGGCCAGACCCCCACACGCCCTTCGAAGAAACCATGTCGGCCCTCGCTCAGGCGGTGCGCCAAGGCAAAGCTCTCTATGCAGGCATCTCCAATTATCCGGCAGAGCAGACCCGAGCTGCGGCCCAGCTCTTGCGTGAGATGGGCACCCCTTGCGTCATTCATCAGCCCAAGTACAACCTATTTGACCGCTGGATCGAAACCGAAGGCCTGGCGGAAACCCTGGCCGAAGAAAAAATTGGGGCCATTGTCTTCTCGCCTTTGGCCCAGGGGCTGTTGACCAACAAATACCTCAAGGGCATTCCCCAGGATTCCCGCGCCGCCAAAAGCTCCGGCCACCTGCAACGCGAGGAGGTTGCTCCCGCCCTCCTTGATCGAGTCCGGCAACTGGACGAACTGGCCCAAGGTCGGAGGCAGAGCCTGGCCCAGATGGCCCTGGTGTGGGCGCTCAGGTTGCCCGTGGTGGCTTCGGTTTTGGTAGGGGTCAGCTCCACCCAACAGCTCGAAGATAACCTCGCAGCGCTGGAAAATCCTCATTTTTCGGCAGAAGAATTGGCGCGTATTGAGGCCATTTTGGGGTAAACAGGTCCCTAGTGCTTGCGGAACTAAATTCTAATCCATTTAAACTTGCTCTTTTTCCGCAGT
>CAZIVQ010000234.1:0-6399 GCA_964542415.1 uncultured Bacteroidia bacterium
CCATGCACAGGAAACAAGTGAAAATAAGTTTGGCATTAATTTTTCTGGTTTCGTGAAAAACGACTTTTTTTTCGATACCCGGCAGACAATAACAGCCCGGGAAGGCCATTTTCTCTTGTGGCCGCACCATCCGTGAGTTTATGCTCGGGGTGCTACTAGTACCTTCGCTTCTTACTTTTATCTGGATGTCGGTCTTTGGCGGCAGCGCCTTGTTTCAGGAGCTGGCTGGCAATACCAGCATCTCTGAGGCGGTCAATGCCAATGTTGCCACGGCAATCTATCAACTGCTGGAGCAATATCCCTTCGCATTCATATCCTCGGCCCTGACGGTGGTGCTGGTGGCGGCTTTTTTCGTCACCTCCTCCGACTCTGGCTCGATGGTGGTCGATACCCTAACCTCAGGTGGACGCCATGATGCGCCGGTGGGCCAGAAGATTTTTTGGGCCACAATGGAGGGCACCGTAGCTGGTATCCTACTGGTCGGCGGTGGGCTGACGGCCCTGCAAACGGCGACCATTCTTACCGGCTTGCCTTTTGCCCTGGTTTTGATTGTCATGAGTTACAGCTTGTACAAAGCCCTCAAAGAATACTACGAGATCAATTTTCCCCTGGGAAACGTGCCTCCCTCACACGCTAGCTCATTGAAAGCGAAGAAGCCTCCTAGGACTCTGGTGGAGGTTAAGTCCTGACATCCTGCGGCTCCTGCCAAGCCTGTAGCTAGGTTATCATTCATTTTGCGAGGATTGTTCGGGCGTCAAACATTCTCCTTCGAATAAAGCTTTACCCATTTGATAATCAAAAAGTAAAAACTCAGAACTCATGTTAGGTCACTTAGGTTAACATCGCATAAAGCGTCATTTCCCCTATTTTTTCACGCAAAAACGCAAATCAAAAATGCCCCGGTTAACCGGAAAGCAAAAACTGAGAATCAAGGATTTAGGCTGACATGCCTACAAGGAAGAAAGAGAATTTTTTCTCGCCTGTTCCTAAAATCCTAATGCTGTTAATTACATCCAGCTTTTCTCCTAACTGAACCACATTCAACTTTTCTCTATGTTTCATCTGCCAACCGCAGTTGAAGACGCGTTCTTTTGTTTCTATTTTTCTGGTAGTCCCTCTCGGACTCCCCGCTTATCAAACTATTCGATTTTTAAATGAAAAACTTTTTATCATGCTTCCAACCGCGATTCTATCATCTTTGGGTGCTAGGGTTGCTGCTGGCGGTCAGTTTTTCGGCGCAAGCCCAAAGCAAGAAACGCCAGCTAACCGGTACCGTCACGGCACTGGAGGACGGCTCGACCCTCATCGGGGCCCGCATAGTTGTCAAAAACCAACCGGTCGGCACCATGACTGATGCCGAAGGTAATTTTAAGCTCAACGTAGGTCCTCAAGCCAAGGCGCTGGTGGTATCTTACCTGGGCATGGAAAACAAAACCGTACCGCTCACTGAGGCTAACACTTATCGCATTGAGCTGGTGAGTGAAGCCATGGAAACCGACGAGGTGGTCATTACCGCCTTGGGCGTGGAGCGGGAGAAAAAAGCCTTGGGCTACTCCGTCTCAGAAATCGACGGAAGTGCCATCACCCAAGCCCGCGAAAACAACGTGGTCAACTCCTTGGCTGGTAAGGTCGCTGGAGTCAACATCACCGGCAGCCAGAACGGCCCCACGGCTTCGGCCAACATCAACATTCGGGGTCAGTCCTCTTTTTCGGGCAATAACCAGCCCCTCTTTGTAGTCAATGGCTTGCCCATCACTAATGGGCTGAATGCGCCGGGCGATGGCCTGAACGGCTCTTCAACCATCGACTTTGGCAACGCGGCCAGTTTGGTCAACCCTGACGACATTGAGACCATTTCGGTGCTGAAAGGGGCTGCAGCAGCCGCGCTTTATGGTACCCGCGCTTCCAATGGCGTGGTGCTGATCACAACCAAAACCGGCAAAAATGCCGAGGGCTTTGGCGTGGAGTTCAACTCCAACCTCAGCTTCCAAAACGTGCTGCGCTTCCCCGACTACCAAAACGTCTACGGTGGCGGTGGTGGCTTCGGCGGTGAGGGCGGTGGCAAGCGCGATTGGGAAACCGGAGACCAATACTTCGGCAGCTTCGATGCCTTTGGCGAAAGCTGGGGTCCAGAAATGGATGGCCGCTTGGTGCGTCAGTTTGGGGGGCCCGAGGGTCCTGAGCCTTTCGTGGCTGCGCCAAATAACATCCGGAACTTCTTCGAAACCGGGCAGACTTTCACCAACAGTGTTGCTCTGAACGCTAGTAGTGAAGACAGTGATTTTCGCCTGTCTTACACCAACCTGAACCAGCGGGGCACCGTGCCCAATACCGACCTCAATCGCAATACCTTCTACACCAGTGTCGGTCGTCGTATCGGGGAGAAACTCAGCGTACGGGCCAACGCCATGTACATAGATGGTAGTTCGGACAACGTGCCCAACGCGGGCTATGACGAGTCTTCGTCCATCATGTATGGCTGGCTCTGGTACCCGCGCAACCTGCCCATTGATCGCCTGCGGAACTATTGGCGGACAGAGAACGAGCAGCAGCGCAACCATGAGTCGCTCTGGACCAATAATCCCTTCTTCTTGGTCAATGAAAACACCAATAGCTACCAGCGTCGTCGCCTTTTTGGCAACGTCAAGGTGCAATATGACCTGACCAACAACTTCAACATCCGCTATCGTTTCAGCGCCGATGTAAACAACGAGAGCCGACAGTATCGCCGTGCCATTTCGACCCGGGGTACGCCTGGAGAGCGGGGCAGTTATCGCGAGGACGAGTTGTTCTTTCGGGAAATGAACAACGAGTTGATGCTGAATTACGACATGAAAAACCGTACGGGCGCGTTCAACTTGCAAGCTTCGGTCGGGGCCAATGCCATGCAGCAGGTTTCTTCCGAGACCCGCAACTATGCGCCCGGGCTAAACATTCCCGGCCTCTACTCCCTGGGCAATGCCTTGGGGAACATATCGACCAGCGCTTTTGATCAGGAGAAGCGTATCAACTCGATCTTTGGCTTGGCGACGCTTTCTTATCGCAACGCCATTTACCTGGACGTGACGGCCCGCAACGACTGGTCGAGCACCTTGCCAAAGGACAACAACAGCTATTTCTACCCTTCGGCTTCGCTCTCGGCAGTCTTTACCGAGCTGTTGGGGCTTTACGAAGGAACGCTTTCCTTCGGAAAGGTGCGCCTAGCCTACGCGCAAGTAGGGGGCGATACCGATCCCTACAACCTGGTAGATGTGTTCACCTTCGGCGACCTCTACGACGGGCAGCCGGTGACCTCCCGCTCGGCCTTCCTGCGTAACCCCAACCTGCGCCCGGAGACCACCACGAGCTACGAAGTGGGGACCGACCTGCGCTTCTTCAATGGTCGTCTGCAACTGGATGCTGCCTACTACTTCATCAGCAGCAAAGACCAGATCATTAACCTGCCCCTGGCCATTTCTAGCGGTAATCGCTCCCGCCTGATCAATGCTGGCGAGATCCAGAACCAGGGGATCGAAATTTTACTGAGTGGTCAGCCGATCCGCAACCCGAACGGACTGACCTGGGACGTGTCGCTAAACTTTACCCGTAACCGCAGCCAGGTCATCTCTATCGCGCCAGGCATTGAGAGCTACCAGATCGTAGCGGATATGTATCCGGCAGATGGCGGTCAGGACCTAGCCCTGGAAGCCCGCGTGGGCGAACCGATGGGGCAGCTGACCGGCCTGGACTGGGAGCGCGTAGAAGGAGGCGAATTTGATGGTCAAATCATCCATGATGAGAATGGCTATCCCATTCTGCGCAACGAGCGGGTGAGCGCCGGTACCTTCCAGCCGGACTTCATCGCTGGCTTGATCAATACATTTTCTTATAAAAACTTCACCTTCGGCTTCCAATTCGATGGGCGCGTTGGCGGGGTGATTTTCAGCCGTACCCATACCATGCTAGCCAGTGGGGGAGCAATTACCAACGAAGGTGATGACCGCCTCGGTAGCATCCTCGAAGGCCGGGTGCAGTACGCTCCCCTTGACTATGACAGCGATGGCCAGCCCATCCGAAATCCTGATGGTAGCTATCCTTGGGGAGAGCCTACCAGTGAAGGAAGCTTTGTGGGACCAGGGGTAAAGCTCGCACCAGATGGGAGCTATGTCTCCAATGACATCGGCGTCCCCACCCGCGACTACGTGTACCGATATTACAACAACATCTTTAACCGGGATGTGATCACCACCGGGGCCTACGATAACACCTGGATGAAACTGCGTGAAGTGCGCCTTACCTATCGCCTGCCAGCCAACCTGCTGAGCCGCGTGAAATTGCAGCGGGCGTCAGTGAGCGTGGTAGGACGTAACCTGCTGCTGTTCACCAACGTGCCTACGATTGACCCCGAGACCTTTTCTATTCGGAATGGTCAGATCGTGCAAGGCTTCGAAAGCACGCAGTTGCCGTCGGTCCGTAGTTTCGGGATCAACCTCAATATCGGGCTGTAACCTCCGCCATTTTGTCTCACTTAGTTTTTTAGCACATGAAATTTTTTCGAAATATATTTTTCTGTTGTCTCCTGTTGTCGTTCACGGCATGTGAATTTGGCATGGACGGAGTCAACATTAACCCGAACCAACCTGAAGAGGTGTCGCTGGGTACAATCCTACCAGGGGTCATCATCAGTAGTGTGGACGCCTCTGTGAACCAAGCCTACTTGGTGGGCAACAACGCAGCACAGCTTTCGGCCAAAGCCCTCCGCCGGGAGGTGGATATCTACATCTGGGCTTCTTTTGCCAACCTGACCTGGACGCCCTTTTACAACTCCTTGCGTGACGTACAGGCGATGGAACAGATTGCGGCTGAAGAAGGACATGACAACTACCTTGGCGTGGCCATGGTGATGCGCGCTTGGATGTTTTCGGTCTTGACCGATGCCTATGGCGACATCCCTTACAGCCAAGCCCTGGCTGCGCAGCAGGACATCAATTTTCCTGCCTATGACCGGCAAGAAGACATCTACCTGGATCCAGACAATGGCCTGCTGGCTACCCTGAATGAGGCCCAGGCCCTGCTAACTGCAGATGGCCAAAGCATTGACCCCAGCGGAGACTTGCTCTTCCAAGGCAACATCACCCGGTGGAAGCGCTTTGCCAACACCCTAAAGATGCGCCTACTCACCCGGGTTGCCGAGGTCGAGCCGGCCGTAGCGGGCCCGCAGATGGAGGCCATCGTTAGCAGCGGCATCCACATGCTGTCCAATGACGACAATGCCCTGCTGCCGTATCTGGCTTCGCCGCCTTACCAGTATCCCTTGATGCCCTTGAAGGTCGGCGACTTTGACGCGGTAAACATTTCCGCTACCCTGGTCGGCACCTTCAATGAGCTGAACGACCCCCGCCTGACGGTCTATGCTCGCCCGCTAAACGCCCCGGTGGCGGAAGGCGAAACGGCGACTTATAGCGGCTTGGCCAATGGCGATGCGAGTTCCTCTGAGGCCTCGCGCCTGGGCTATGCTTATTATGACTACCCCGGCCACCGCACCGTCGCCAACAAGGCTGACGGCATCATCATGACCTTTGCGGAACTTAACTTCATCTTGGCCGAGGCGGCCGAGCGCGGCTGGATCGGGGGAGACCCCGAGGCCTTTTACCGGGCTGGCATCGAAGCCAACATGGCATACTACGGCATCACCGAGTTTCCCTACACCACGCCGGGTGGGGCCACGACGCTCAACAGCTTCGAGGAGTATTACAACCAAGACGCGGTGAGCTACGGGGCGGCCAATGACAAATTGGCCCGGATCGGGGAGCAGAAATGGATTGCGCTTTTCTTCCACGGCCTCGAGCCCTGGCTCAACTGGAAGCGCACCGGCTACCCTGACTTGCAACCTACTCCGGACAACGAGAACAACGACCAGATTCCGGTCCGCTTCCTCTATCCGGGTGAGGAGCAAAGCCTGAACAACGAGAACTACCAGGCGGCAGTCGAAGCCATGGGTGGCGACGACATCAACCTCACCACCTGGTGGGACGGGCAGTAAGCGCCAAGCCTTGCTGCGATGATCCCCCGCCCCCGGCTGTTGCTGGAGGTGGGGGAATTTTTTTTCTGCGGGCAGGATAGGATATAGTCGGGATAGGCGCTGCGCGCTTACTAAGAAGCAGAAAACGAAAGCCGTGTCCTCCCCTACACCCTATGCCCCTATGCCTAGGCTGTTCCCCCTGGCAGGAAATGCCTGAGGCAAATTTAGTCCGATGTTCTGTGTGGTTTATTAGGCTAGAAGATCGAATTTTCCGAGTAAAGAAAGCCGAAGGCTACGAATGATTGGGCGGCGTTGGATCGGCATTTGGTGGTTGGGGCGGCCATTGTGAGGGCCTGAAATGCCGAAGTTTTTTGCCTACTTTTTTCTAAAAAAAGTAG
>CAZIVQ010000235.1:0-6378 GCA_964542415.1 uncultured Bacteroidia bacterium
CACTCTTTCCCTACACGACGCTCTTCCGATCTGCGCTCTCTTGGGGGTTGCTCTGGGCCACAGGGCTGCCGGCTCAGCTGGTAGAGCTGCCTTCTTTTCATCAGGCCCAGCTGGTCAAAGGAAAAGCCGTAGAACTGCGAACGGGGGAAGTAGAGGCGCCTACCGCTGCCCTGACTTTTGACAACCTCTATGACCAGCCGCGCTTCGAAAGCGAGAAACTGCGCCGGGAAATCGACTTGCTGAAAAACTACACCACCAACCTGGATTCCCT
This sequence comes from uncultured Bacteroidia bacterium, assembly GCA_964542415.1. Classification (GTDB taxonomy): domain Bacteria; phylum Bacteroidota; class Bacteroidia; order J057; family J057; genus CAZIVQ01. Next base: position 272 of record CAZIVQ010000235.1, read on the forward strand.
GCGGTTGCTGGACCAGCGGCTAGAGCAGTTCATTTCCCGTTTTGGCATCGAAAATTTTATCTATGACCTCGACCTCCTCTGGCTGGCGGGCCGTACCAACCATATTCTCCAAGATACCCAGCAAGCGGTTTTTTACTACGAAATGGCCAAACTGCACGAACGCGGGCAGCCCGCTCCCCGCCTCCGCTACGACTCGCTGGTCGCCCCTACCCGCAGCGAGTGGCTGCCCATCGACAAATATTACGAATCGCTCAAGGTGCGGCAAAAGGTCGACCCACTCATCCCGCCTCGCAAGGTGCTGGAGAGCATGGGCGACATGATCAATTCTGACGACCCGGACTACGCGCCCTACATGCACCCGAGCAACGGGCTGCTCATTTTTACTTCTCGCCGGGATACCTCGGGCATCCGGTCGGCAGATTTCAAGGACCCTTTTTCCCGTACCAATGAAGACCTTTACCTGGCCGAAATCGACTTCGTGACCGATACCTGGTCGCCCGCCTACCGCCTGCCCGATACCATCAACAGCCAACTCAATGAGGGCTCGGCTTGCCTCTCGCCTGATGGGCTCACGCTCTACTTTACCCGCTGTGGCGCCAAGGGAGGGATGGGAGAATGTGACATCTTCCAGGCGGAATACGACCCCACCGATGGCAGCTGGAAAAAGGTGCGTAACCTCGGGACCAATGTCAACAGCATCGCCTGGGATTCGCAGCCCAATATCTCTGCTGATGGCAACGTGCTGTTCTTCACCTCCAACCGCAAAGGGGGCTTTGGCGGCACCGACCTGTTTTTTTGTACCCGTGATGGCGATGGCTGGAGCCCGGCCAAAAACCTGGGACCGGTTATCAATACGTCCGAAAATGAGGTAACTCCCTTTTTTCACAGCGTCAACGAAACCCTGTTCTTCAGCTCCACCGGCCAGCTCAAAAACTATGGCGGCTACGACATCTTTAAGTCCCGCTGGCGGGGGGAAAGCTGGGAATTTGCCAAGAACGTCGGTCCATTGGTCAATACCGGCGGCAACGAATATTACTTTTCGATCGACGGGAAGGGCGAGACGCTGTTTTATGCCAAATCAGAAAATCCCGAGGTGGACCACGTGATGCAAAATTTTGACCTCTATTCCTTTCCGATGCCGATGGAAGCGCGCCCGGATGCCATTGCGGAGCTGAAAGGCTACCTTGTGGACTCCGTATCGGGGCATGTGCTACAAGGAACGGTGATGATCATCGACCTGGAAAACGGGGTGGAGGTGGCCCCCAAAGAAATCAACGAGGACGGTTACTTTTCCTTCGACCTGATCAACAACAACCGCTACCAGATCCTGGTGATGGGCGATGATTTTCTTACCATCAAAAATGAGATCGTGATGAGCGGTGATACCACCTTCGAAATTTTTACTAAGAGCTTTGAGCAGAACAAGCCGATCGTTTTTGAGGCGATGGAATTTCGCTCCAACAGCTCGCGGCTCAAAGCTTCGGTCAAGCCCAAGCTAGACTACATCGTCCGTTTTTTGCAGACCTACCCCATGTTCAAGCTAGAGGTGGAAGGCCATACCGATGCCGATGGGGACGAAGATGCCAACATGCGGCTCTCACAGGAGCGGGCTTTTCGCATCGGCGACTACATCACCCGCAAGGGGAGCTTCAAATCCGAGCGGGTGACACATGTGGGCTATGGCGAGACCCGGCCCATTGTCCCCAACGACAGCGACGAGAACAAAGCCAAAAACCGCCGGGTAGAGTTTAAGCTGGTATTCGACGAAACCTATTCCGGGGACATGTGGTTACCTACGGAAGAAGAGCTGTACTTCGATGAAGACCTGGAGACGGACTTTGATGCGGAATTTGACCGGGAATTTGACTGGTCAGATGAAGAGCGCGACAGCTGGGAAGAAGAATTGGAATTGGAGGAGACCTTGTCCGATGAATTAGATTTGGAAAAAGAACTGGAAGCGGCGATTCTGGAGGTTTTACGCCTGGAGGAATTGAAGAAGAAGAAAGATTAACCGCCGGGCCAGCCGGCCCATCGAGCCTGGAAGCATGTCTGACCTCAGCGAACCTGTATTGCCCTTACCGGCGGCGCGCATTGAGCGCCTGAAAGCAACCCAACAGAACCCCCGGTACCACGCAGAAGGCAATGTCTACAACCATACCTGTCTGGTGGTCGAAGCCTTTGAGCGGGAGGCCAGTCAGCTGGCCCTCTCTGCGGCTGACCAAGAGGTGCTCTACTGGGCATGCGTGCTGCACGATGTGGCCAAGCCGGAGATGACCCGCCTGCAGGAAGGCCGCTGGACGGCTCGGGGGCATGAAAAAGCGGGGGTTCCCCTTGCCCGCGACCTGCTGTTGACCCGCTCCGAGGTCAGCCCCGCGCAGCGAGACCGTATCCTGCGCCTCATCCGCTGGCACAATGTACCCCTACGCTGGGGCCTGCGTCGTACCCCCCTGCGCGACTACCAGCTCCTGGCGACCGAAACCGACTTGCGGTTGTTGGGCCTCTTTGCCCGCTTCGACATGCTGGGGCGCATCTGCGATGACCAGCCTGAGATCCTGTCCCTGATCGGCCGCTACCAGCAGCAGGTTGTGCCGCAGGTCGCCTACGAACTGGGGAGTTACCAAGAGCTTCAGGACCAGTTTCGGCGTGCCAGCCTGCGCCGCCAAAATGCCCTCTGGTACGCCTGGCGGCAGCAGCGCCCCAAATTGGTGGAGAAATTGATCAAGGCGGAGGACGAACCTAAAGCGGCCCGGCCTCGGTTTGCCTGCCTGCTGGCCATGGGGCCAGACCTCGCCGCGCAGGAGACCTACCTGCGGCAGCATTATCCTGCTTACCAGCTCTATCCGGCCGCGCAGGACGGCCGCAGCGAAGGGGAGCGCTTGCGCCACCTCAAAAATTTCCTCTCAGTCTACGCCCAAGCCGGCAAGCCGGTAGCCATCAGCGGCCATTTCTACACCGAGGCGACCCGCCGGCCCTTGCTGGAACTGCTGCGGCAGTTAGACGGGCAGGTGACCTGCCTGCACTTTGCCCAGCCCATGACCGACCCTGGCCAGGATGCCCCGGAATTTGACCTGCTCCATCCCTGGGAAGTTCACCAGATGGAATGGGTCTGATCGCCTGACGTTTTACTTGGTAACAGCGGAAAACCTTCCCATCAAGTTTTTCCTGCCGGCATACCGCCATCTTCGATTTGCGTCTTTGCGTGAAATAAGAAGAGAAGTTATTCTTTGCGCTTTACCCATGATCGACCTTCGCTACCCTATCGGCCATTTTACCCTGCCAGACCCGATCTCCCCCAGCTTGCGGGCCAAGTGGATCGACGACCTGAGGGTTTTGCCTGACCAGCTGGCCGCGGAGGTGGACGGCCTGGACGAGGCCACCCTGGCCAAGCCCTACCGCCCTGGCGGCTGGAACGTCCGGCAGGTGGTACACCATTGCGCCGACAGCCATCTCCATTCATTTATCCGCTTCAAGCTGGCCCTCACCGAAACCGATCCCATCATCCGGCCCTATGAGGAGCAGCTTTGGGCAGAGCTGCCCGACAGCCGCGAGGGACCGGTAGCCGATGCCCTGCTCAGCCTACGAGGCACCCACCGCCGCTGGGTGTTCTTGCTGGAGCGGCTGGAGGAAGAGCAGTGGCCGCGTACTTTCTTTCACCCTGCCAGCCAGACCCGCTCGACCCTGGAGGCAGCCCTCGGACAGTACAGCTGGCACGGGCGGCATCACCTGGCGCAGGTGCAGCAGGCATTGGGCTGGGGCGGTTGAAGGCAAAAAAATACCCGCCGTAGGGGCGGGCAGGTTTGGGCGGGATGTGGACCCGTTATTGAGGCGTTTCCTCGGGCAGCAGGTCCATTTCCGGTTGCATGGCTTCGCTTTCCAGCACGATTGAATCGGTGAGGGAGGTGTCCATGAGCACGGCTTCAGCCGGCTCAGGAGCGGCAGCTGCTGGTTCGGTTTCAACCGGGGGCGTAGCTTCCGGGCTTTGGCTTTCGCCACCACATCCGATAGAAAAACAGAGCACTAAGAGGAGCAAGGCGAGGGGGGTTAACAGGGATGTATTCATGGGAAATGTCCCTTCAAATTCTCCCCCAAAAGTGCCCGCTCCTTCAGTTTATCCAAATTTTCACGCAAATAAACAACTCCTCAGGCCTCGCCTTCCCGGAGCAGGCCCATGAGGTACTCGCCGTAGCCGCTCTTGAGCAGGGGGGCTGCCACCTGCCGCAATTGGGCATCGTCGATGAAGCCCATGCGATAGGCTTGCTCTTCGATACAGCCGATCTTGAGGCCCTGCCGCTTTTCGATGATCTGGACGAAGTTGGCGGCCTGCATGAGCGAGTCGTGGGTACCGGTATCGAGCCAAGCGGTGCCGCGGCCGAGGATAGAGACCCGGAGTTGCTCCTGCTCCAGGTAGGTGCGGTTGACGTCGGTGATCTCGAGTTCGCCCCGGGGCGAAGGTTTGAGTCCCTTGGCGATCTCGACCACCTGCTGGTCATAGAAGTAGACGCCGGGTACGGCGAAAGAAGACTTGGGCTTCTCGGGCTTCTCCTCGATGCTGACGGCTTTGCCGGCCTCGTCGAATTCTATCACGCCATAGGCGCGGGGGTTGGAGACATGGTAGGCGAAGACCATGCCACCGCCTTCTTGCAAGACGGTCTCCCGAGCGGCAGAAAGGGTTTCGGCCATGTGTTCGCCGTAGAAGATGTTGTCGCCCAAGATGAGGGCTGCATTCTTCCCATCAAGGAATTTTTCGCCGATAAGGAAAGCCTGGGCCAGCCCCTCGGGTTTTTCCTGCACTTCATATTCGAAGCGCGCCCCAATGCGGGAACCATCGCCGAGCAGCTTCTGAAAGAGCGGCAGGTCTTGCGGGGTAGAAATCACCAGGATCTCCCGGATGCCCGCCGAGAGCAGGGTGGACACCGGGTAGTAGATCATGGGTTTGTCGTAAACCGGCATGAGCTGCTTGGAGACGGAAATGGTCAGGGGATAGAGCCGGGTGCCGGAGCCGCCAGCGAGGATGATGCCTTTCATGAGATTTTGAGATGCTGAGAAGGGGAGATATTGAGGTGCTGATCTAGAGCCAAGCAATCGGGAAGTAGTCGTTTCATCTGTTCACCTCACGCAGTTTTTAGGGTGAGCTACTAAAAAGGCGAATCAAAGTCCGCCATTTTCGGGTGTTGCTGGTCTTTGGGCGAAAGCAGCGGGGGGATATCAGCCCAGGGCAAGGCTAGCTCGGGATCGTCCCATGCCAGACCGCCGTCTGATTCGCGGTTATAGAAAGCAGTGCATTTGTAGTAAAACAAACAGCGCTCACTCAGGACCTGAAAGCCGTGGCCAAAGCCCGGCGGGATGTAGAGAAACTGCGGGTCATCGGCGTTAATTTCCAGGGCAAAATTCTGCCCGTAGGTGGGCGATCCCTTACGCAAATCCACGGCAATGTCCAGCACGCTGCCTTGCAGGGCCGTGATCAATTTGCCTTGGGCGTGAGGGGGGCGCTGGAAATGGATGCCGCGGATGGTGCCTTGGGTGGAGGACGAAAAATTGTCCTGCACAAAAGAAAGATGACCGAGGTCGATCTCCCCGAAGCTGCGGACATTGTACAGCTCCATGAAGAATCCCCGGTCATCGCCAAACACATCTGGCTTGATTATCCAAACGTCAGAAAGGGGTGTCTCAAGTTTGCGGAACCCCATGTACTTTGGCTTTGAAATATTCGAGGGTACGTTTCAGGCCCTCTTTTCGGTCGATTTTCGGCTCCCAGCCCAGGATTTCCCGGGCGCGGGTGATGTCTGGCTGCCGGATTTTTGGATCATCCTGCGGCAGCTCTTTGTGGATGATGTGGCTTTTTGCACCGGTAAGCTTGATGACTTCCTCGGCAAATTCCATGATGGTGATCTCCGCCGGGTTGCCAACGTTGACCGGCATGGACTCAGCGCTCAGCAGCAGGCGATAGATGCCTTCGACCAGGTCATCAACGTAGCAGAAGCTACGGGTCTGGCTGCCGTCACCAAAGACGGTGAGGTCCTCGCCGCGCAGCGCCTGTCCCATAAAGGCCGGCAGTACCCGACCGTCGTCGAGCCGCATGCGGGGGCCGTAGGTGTTGAAAATCCGCA
>CAZIVQ010000236.1:0-6376 GCA_964542415.1 uncultured Bacteroidia bacterium
GGCAAACCGCTTTGAGGCGGCCCAGGAGAGAGGAAGGTGAGGACACCTGATGTCAGCCAGAGCGTGGGCGAAAACCAGGTCGCCCGGCACCAAATAAAAAAGGGAAGGATGAGAATAACCTTCCCCATATTAGATTAACGGAATATTTCCAAAGATGTTACAACTGGGCCGTGAGTCGGAGAGGAAGGCTTGGGAGGCCCTTTCTCAAGCTCTGTCTAAACCGCAAGGGCCTGCATTTGCATAATCTGCTCTCGGTCAGGCCCGACAGAGAGGTAGGTGACAGGCACCTCCAGGTAAGCCTCAATGGCCTTGAGGTAATGGCGCAGGGCCTCTGGCAGGTCATTTTTGTCCCGAATGCCCGTAAGGTCGGTTTCCCAACCCGGGAAGGTCTCGAATACCGGCTCTTCGATGGCTTCGAGGTCGAAGGGGATCTCGTTGATGATTTCTCCTTTCATTTTGTAGCCGGTACACACTTTGATCTCATCCAGGTGAGAGAGCACATCGGCTTTGGTCAGGATCAGGTCGGTGACGCCGTTGAGGCGCACGGCATAGCGCATCAGGGGCAGGTCGAGCCAACCGCAGCGGCGGGGGCGTCCGGTGGTAGCGCCGTATTCGTTGCCAGCCTCCCGCAGGGTTTCTCCCTCCTGTCCGAAAAGCTCGGTAGGGAAAGGACCGCTCCCCACCCGGGTGCAGTAGGCCTTGAAAATGCCAAACACCCGGCCGATCATTTGGGGGGGGACCCCCATGCCCACACAAGCCCCGGCGGTGATGGTGTGAGAAGAGGTCACGAAGGGATAGCTGCCAAACTCGATGTCGAGCAGGGTGCCTTGAGCCCCTTCAGCCAATATTTTCTTGCCGCTTAGAGCGGCTTCATAGAAAAACTGCTCCGACTTCACGGCTGGGAGGCCTCGCAGGTATTCAATTGCTTCGAGGAACTGAGGCTCGGTTTCCGCAAGGTTGTATTCGAAGCCATAATAGCCATCGAGCAATTTGCGGTGCTTGTCGACCAGGGCCCGGTAGCGGCGGTCAAATTCTCCAGAATGGACATCGCCCACCCGCAGGCCATTGCGGCCGGTTTTGTCCATGTAGGTCGGTCCGATGCCGCGGAGGGTAGAGCCGATCTTGGCATCGCCTTTGGCCGCCTCAGAAGCGGCGTCGAGTAGTTTGTGAGACGGCAGAATGAGGTGGGCCCGTTCGGAGATGCGTAGGCGGCTGCGCACCTGATCGTCGGAGGCTTCGAGGCCTTCGATCTCCTGCCTCAGGGTGATGGGATCTAGTACCACCCCATTGCCAATGAGGCAAAGGGAGCCAGGGTGGAAAATACCCGAAGGAATGAGATGGAGTACGTATTTTTTGCCTTTGAAGACGATGGTGTGCCCGGCGTTGGGACCGCCCTGAAAGCGGGCCACGATGTCGTAGTGGGGGGTAAACACGTCTACGACCTTGCCTTTACCTTCGTCGCCCCATTGCAGGCCAAGTAAAACGTCGATTGCCATAAGTGTGGGTGCAGTAAGGCCGAGGCCTGAAGCCTGACGGCCATGAAAAAAAGCGCCTGCCGGTCCAGCATTACGGCCCGGCCTGGCAAGAACAAGCAAGATTTGTTAGTTGGAAAGGGTACTCACGGCCTCATCGAGGGAGCCATGAATATCGAAGATGGTGTTGAGCTTGGTGATAACCAGCAGGTTTTTGATGTAGTCCGAAGGATGGGCCAAGGTGACATCGCCGCCGGTCTTGCGGGCTTTGGTCAGCAAGGTGATAAACACGCCTAGCCCGCTGCTGTTGATATGCTGAAGGTCGGAGAGGTCGATGACAAAGTGCTTGATGCCGCTTTCGAGCTGTTCGCTGAAAGACTCATTGATATCCATGCCATCATTTTCGCCGATGAGGTTGCCTTTGAGATGAAAAATGCCCACCTGCATGTTTGCGGCGGTTTCGGCCGTCGAAAAAGAAAATTCCATAGTTGTGGTTGAAAAAAGAAGAAGGGATGAATGAGCTACCCGAGCCACTAATCTCTGTTAGTCCTGGGCTTTTTTGCCTTCACAGTCCTCGTCGAAACACTTTCCGTAGAGGGTGAGCGAATGGTGGCTGATGTCAAACTGGAGGATTTCTCCGATGGTCTGCTCGATCTCCCCGAGGCGAGGGTCGCAAAACTCCATGACTTTGCCGCAGACCGAACAAATGACGTGGTCGTGCTGCTTATAGCCATACGACTTCTCGTACAATGCCTGGTTAGTCCCAAACTGATGCCGCCGTACCAGCTCGCATTCTACCAGCAGGTCCAGCGTATTGTAGACCGTGGCCCGGCTGACCCGGTAGTTTTTATTCTTCATCTGGATGTAAAGGGACTCTACATCAAAGTGGTCAGAGCGGCTATAAATCTCTTCCAGGATCGCAAAGCGTTCTGGGGTTTTGCGTTGTCCTTTGCGGTCGAGGTAGCCCGAAAAAATCTGTTTGACTTCCTCAATACGCTCCTGCTGCTTGATCGGTGGTACGTCGGGCATAAGTTGAAACCTGGGCCTGGGGGTTGGGAATAAAACTGATAAACGCCCTTGCGGGGTGAGCTGAGTAGCAGAGGGGACCTGCCTCTCAGACGCTTGGGCAGTAAGCAGTAAAGATAAGAAAATCCGGCTTGGGAACCAGCCGGATTTTTACCATTCAGCGCTTCTTGGCTTGTCGGCGGGTGCGGCGGTCCTTGTACTTGTCTTCGTTCAGCGTGCGTTGGATCGCCCACCAGGTGAAGTATCCCCCGCCAGCCAGAATCGCAATCAAGATTAGGGCTCCAAATGCATTCATAAGCACAAATGTTTAGGGGTTGAGCAGTAGCAACCAGCCCAACTGCGGCTGGCTTTTGGAAGATAACAAAAATCTACAAACTTTTGAAAGTTCCCCCAAGAGGGAAGCAGGGCTTTCCTATACAATCTTTTCCGGCGCTAATCTGCGATTAGTGCCGATTAAAGCCGGAATTTTTGTAATTTCTTAGAGGCTAAGCGGGTAGGTAAGGGAATTATAAATTCCCAGGTTAGTGCGCACCAATTCGGAAATTGGCGCGGGAGTAGTACTTGGGGCCCATGGCCTACTTTTTTTATAGGGAAGCCCTGAAGAGGGAAGGAAGGGACTTGCCAACTGTCCCCCATCCTCAGCCGCCATCATAGCCCCGGCTTGCGCCCGCTCATTAAGGGCTCTGAAACCGGGTTCAGAAACCAAAAAGCCCCTCCGGAGACCAGAGAGGCTTTTTATTCAGATTGGGATGCTGACGGTCAACTGATTACATCATGCCGCCCATGCCACCCATGCCTGGAGGCGGTCCAGCGGGGGCTGACTTCTCATCTTCGGGCTCGTCGGTCACGACGCACTCGGTGGTCAGCAGCAGGGCTGCGATCGAGGCGGCGTTTTCGAGGGCGCTGCGGGTCACCTTGGTCGGGTCAATGATGCCGGTTTCGAAGAAGTTTTCGTACTCCTCGATGCGGGCGTTGAAGCCGAAGTCGATGTCTTTGTGCTCAAGCACCTTGTTGAGGATCACCCCAGCTTCTAGGCCGGCGTTGCCGACGATGGTGCGCAGCGGAGATTCGAGGGCCCGGCGTACGATGTTGACGCCAATACCCATGTCTCCTTTCAGCCACTTGTCGTTGATGCCGCCGCGGCCAGCTTCGATAGCCGAAATGGCACGGAGCAAGGCTACGCCACCGCCAGGAACGATGCCTTCTTCTACCGCCGCTTTGGTGGCGTGGAGGGCGTCGTCGACGCGGTCTTTCTTCTCTTTCATCTCTGTCTCGGTAGCCGCACCTACGTAGAGGACTGCCACCCCGCCGGAAAGCTTAGCCAGGCGCTCTTGCAGTTTTTCGCGGTCGTAGTCAGAAGTCGTATTTTCGATCTGGGATTTGATCTGGTTGATCCGGGCCTTGATCATGTCAGCTTCACCGCTGCCATCGACGAGGGTAGTGTTGTCCTTGTCGATGGTGACCTTCTTGGCGCTGCCCAGCATATCGAGGGTGGCATTTTCCAGCTTGTAGCCACGCTCTTCGCTGATGACCGTACCCCCAGTGAGGATGGCAATGTCTTCCAGCATGGCTTTGCGGCGGTCGCCAAAGCCAGGGGCTTTGACCGCAGCGACTTTCAAGCCACCCCGGATCTTGTTGACCACCAGGGTCGCCAAGGCTTCGCCTTCCACATCTTCAGCTACGATCAGCAACGGACGGCTGGTCTGAACGGACTGCTCCAAGATGGGCAGAAAGTCCTTCATGGCCGAGATTTTCTTGTCGTAGAGTAGAATCAGCGGGTTCTCTAGATCGGTCACCATGCTATCGGTGTCGGTCACGAAGTAAGGCGAAAGGTAGCCGCGGTCAAACTGCATCCCTTCTACCACTTCGAGGTAAGTTTCCAAGCCTTTGGCTTCCTCGACGGTGATGACCCCGTCTTTGCCTACTTTGTTCATCGCGTCGGCGATGAATTGACCGATCTCATCATCGTTGTTAGAGGAAATGGTCGCGACTTGCGCTATTTCCTTGGAGTCGGAGATGGATTTGGACATCTTCTTCAGTTCAGCAACCACTATTTTGGTGGCTTCTTCGATGCCTTTTTTCAGCTCCATGGGGTTGGCCCCGGCGGTCACGTTTTTCAGACCTTCGCGGACCATGGCCTGAGCCAGTACCGTAGCGGTGGTGGTCCCGTCACCGGCGATGTCGGCGGTTTTGGAGGCCACTTCTTTGACCATCTGGGCACCCATGTTTTCGATGGGATCAGACAGCTCGATTTCTCGGGCAACGGTTACGCCGTCTTTGGTCACCATGGGGGGACCAAATTTCTTGTCAATAACTACGTTGCGACCTTTAGGGCCGAGGGTTACTTTCACCGCGTCGGCGAGGGCATCTACGCCGCGCTTCAACTTTTCACGAGCGGATACGTGAAATTCTATTCGTTTTGCCATATCTTTTTAGGATTGAGGTGTGATTAAAATAAATGGGCTAAAAATTTTGCAGAAAGAACTTACCTATACGATGGCGAGAATATCAGACTCGCGCATGATCAGGTAATCGGTTCCTTCAACCGTGAGCTCCGTACCGGAATATTTGCCGTAGAGAACAGTGTCTCCAGCTTTGACGGTGGTGGGCTCGTCTTTTTTGCCAGGCCCAACAGCGACTACGGTGCCGCGCTGCGGCTTTTCCTTAGCAGTGTCGGGAATAATGATTCCTGAAGAAGTTTTGTCTTCGGCCGGTGCTGGTTCTACCAACACTCTGTCAGCCAATGGTTTGATGTTCACGGACATGGTACTTATTACGATTTAAACCGTTTTGATATATGCTTTGTCGCTGACCCCTGTGGTCAGCTTCAATGCAGGCAGGTCGAAAAATGTGCCAATCGCTACCGGCGCGTTTTTTAGCCAGATTTTACCCTCAGAGCGTCAATTTTGTCAGTCTTGGTGTCAAAATGGCATGACAACTTTGACTTTGGGCCTGCCACGCTCCGGCCGCTCTGGCAGGCAGTCATTTTTCCGCCCTGTCAAGATTCCTTAGTTTTACTTTGATCCCCCGTATTCGCTTTAACTTTCTTCTCCCTATGCCTCCTATCGTTTTGCTTACTGATTTTGGCCAGCAAGATGGCTTCGTGGGCGTGATGAAAGGGGTCATCGCCGGCCTCGCGCCGCAAGCCCCGGTCATTGACCTCACCCACGACCTGCCCCCGCAGGACCTCGATGCGGCCCGCTTCGTGCTCTGGAACAGTTTCCGGCATTTCCCGCCGGAGAGCCTCTTCGTGTGCGTGGTGGACCCAGGCGTGGGCAGCAAGCGGGATATTTGGGCCTTGCAGACCGAGCAGCACGTTTTTTTGGCTCCAGACAATGGCCTGCTCGACTATGTCATGGCCGAAGTGCCGGTGCGGCAGCTTTTCCGGGTCGACAACCCCGCCCTCTTCAAGGAGCCCGTCAGCACCACCTTTCACGGGCGGGATATTTTCGCGCCGGTGGCCGCCCGCCTCGCCAGTGGTTTTCCCCTCACCCAGGTCGGTCCCCTGATCGATTATCGCCTGCCGGAAAGTCCCTTCCTACCAGCCAACGAAGTCCCTAGTTGCAAAGGTCGTGTCCTGCACATCGATCATTTCGGCAACCTGATCACCAACCTCCGCATCGCTGACGCTAAGCAAGGCAGCGTACGGGTCGGCAACCGCACCCTCGTGCTCTTTCGCGCCTACGCCGACGTCAATTCTGGCGAGGCCCTCGCCCTCAAAGGCAGCCACGGCCTGCTCGAAATCTCCATCCGCGACGGCCACGCCGCCCGGGCCTTCGGTGCCGCCATCGGGACGCCGGTCATCCTGGATTGTCAGGCAGGTAAGCTCAGCTGACTCTCGGGTTTTAACCACAGAAAACACGAAGAGATTTCACAAA
>CAZIVQ010000237.1:0-6364 GCA_964542415.1 uncultured Bacteroidia bacterium
TACTACCAACTCCAGCCCATAACCGAAACCCAGAATTTTATTCCAGAAACGTGAGCTTTAACTTACCTTCGCGGTCGAGTGCTTGCGGGGGGGACAGTGGCTGCTGCTTAGGGGCGGGAAGCAACAAAGCGGAGCAGCGAAGGCGGGATGCCCGGTTGGTCTTGCAACCATAGGTCGGCAGGTGGGGTATAAATGATTTATTCTTACGCCAGGACCGCATATCCGGTCGCCTGCATGCGTTGGGGTTTCTTCCAAGGTCCCAATTTTGTGTGTGCAGAACTTACGGCTGAGGGGGTCTCTCCCTGCTGTGTTGTCTACTTATTGGTGATTCATATTATTGTATGTCCGGGCTGAGCTTCTCCCCCAAGGTTGCCCAGAAAAAGTAAAGATTAGTTCATGCACCTCAACCGGCAGTTTCTTATCGGTCTGATTGGCCACTTGTTGCTAGGGGGGGCGATCTCTCCCCTTTATAGTCAAGAACCCCAGGATTTCAGGGGATATGTGCAATGGGGAGGCTACCAAGGCCTGGCCAGCTACCGCTATGTCCTCGTAGAGGGGGATACGGTCTTGCATGGCCCTTTTTCGTTGCAGAGCCGGGGCCTGGAGGCCTCTCCTTTTGGCGAGCAGCCCTACATTTCCTTCGGGGGTGAGTTTAGCGAGGGGCAATTGGATAGCAGCTGGGTATTTCAGTTTGGGGACTTCGAAGCCGGGGACCGTACCGAGTGGGAAGGCGAATACATTCGGGTGCCGGTGAGCGGTCGGCGGCACCGGGCGGAGGCGCATTTTGAGCAAGGACTGGCCCAGGGTAGCTGGACCCACCTGATTGAGCAGATTGAGGATTCGGAGCAGATTGACACGGTGCTGACCAGCGAACTGATGGTCGAAAAAGGCCTGCCTACGGAAAACTTTCGCATCGAAGACAAGGGCCTGATCCTGCTGGGGCGGTTTATGGCCCCGGGCCTGGCCCACGACGTCTGGACCTTCAATTACAAAACTGCGGTGGACAAGCTGGAGCATTGGTCCTTTGCGGCGGGTCGCCTGGAGAAGATATGGGTCCAGCGGGGGGAGGAGGCAGACTCGCTGGGCATCTACCCTGACGAGCTGGCCCAGTCCCAGACCATCGACCTGAATGCGCGCTACATTCGTATCTTGAGCTTGCAAGGCCGATTCGATTCGGCGGCCTACGCAGGGATGGGCGGGCAGGGACAGCAGCTCCTGCTCCAGCACGCGGCTTTGAATGAGCGCCTCAGCGAAGTGCTCCAGGCTCTGGGAGACTCGGCGCAAGCGAACCGCAGCCCTCGCCTGGGGGTGAAGGTAGCGCATTATCCCCTCAGCCAAAGCGAAACCAAGCAACTCGAGCGCATCCGCAACCGGCTGCGCGTCGTTGACGCTACCCGCAAGGAGATGCTGGGCAATACCCGCCTCAACTTGCTCAGGCGGGCCGATCAGGAGGTAGGCTTCTACCTGGCAGTGGCCGAGCAAGTGGCTGGCCCTTACCTGGCTCCGGCGCGGCGCGCCCTGGCGTATGAGGACGAGTCTGTGCTCGCCTTTCTACCCCGGACCCGCCTCTTGCCTGCCGGGGTGGCTCAGGCCAAGGCATGGCCCGCCATTGAGGTCGAACTCGCAGACACCACCGGGGGCTACCGCCCTCGCTTTGCCGGCCCCCAGGTAGCGGTCCCCCCAACCGATAGCCAAGCTTTGGCCTACCTGGCCGGGCTTTGCCAATATGCCCTGGCCGCCCTCGACTCCATTGAGCAAGTACTCGATCAGAAGCTCGACCGCCAAGCTTTCCAGGCGGAACTAGCCTCGCTCGAAAAAGAGCTGTTGCAGGAAACCGAAACCTTAGACAGCCTCATAGATTCCCTCGAGCAGGTCATCCCCGCGCGCTACGCCTCTGCCCTGATGGCCCTGGAAACCTTGGCCAACCAGCGCTTGCGTCAATATTCGGACGAAGAAAAGCTACAAGCCAAACTTACCCTGGCGCAAGAATCCATCGCTTGTACCCAGCAACTCAGGCAATTGGCCCGTACCTTAGCTACCTTGCCTCGGCGTTGGGATGAAATCCAACAATTGTACACCGAAGAAGTGTGGAACCCTTTTACGGCTACGGCCATGGAGGACCAGGTCAAAGAGCGGATTACCCAAGCCTATGATGGCGTACTCATCCCCTTTCTCCTCTCTGAGATCAAGCAGGGCCTGAGCTGCGACCGGGTCGAATCCCATATCAACACCCTGGATGCCCTCTACGCGCGGATGCAAGAGCTGCGCAAGCAGAGAACCTCCCAACTAGAACGCAAACTCAAACAAGCGGAAGGCCCGGAAGCTGTGCTGCAGTGGTTTGAGCTTCCTTTGTAATTCAGCTCCTTCCCTATGCCCCGATATTCACTGTATCTTCTACCTTGGCTGTGTTGCCTGCTGCTGCTCATTTTACCCAGGACAGCCGTCAGGGGACAGGGCAATGATACCCTCAGCAGCACCCAATTTACGCCTACAGTCACCCGGTTTTGGCTCAATACGTACGGCAACATCCGGCTCACTGACCGGTTTTTCTGGGTGGCCCAGACCCACTTCCGGTTTCAGCAAAGCCCGGAAGTTCCCTTTGTGGGACAGGTAGCCCAGGTATACAACCGCCACGCCATCAGCTATTTACATTCCAAAACTTTCAATGCCAGCCTCGGCGGGGTCTTGCGGGTCAACTTCAATCCCAATGAGGCGACGGGGCAGACCCGGACGGTGGTCCCCGAATGGCGCATCTGGCACGAGTACCAATTTGCCGTGCCCCTTTCCCGGATGATGATCTACCATCGCCTCCGCATCGAGCACCGCTGGACCCGGGCATTTGAGGAGAATAGCTCCTACCTCTTTCGCAACCGTTGGCGCTACATGTTTAACGCCAAGATTCCCCTGAACAAACCCAAGCTACAACCCCAAGCCTTTTACCTTTCCCCCGAGGCCGAACTGATCATGCAAAGTGGGCGACCGGTGATCGGTAGCCCCATGGAAGACCTGCGCCTCCACCTCTCCTTTGGCTACATCCTGCGCCCCCAGCTCACCCTTGCCACCGGCCTGATGTATTCGATGGGCCAGGACCTTTCCAGCCCCGAGGTGTTTAACCAACGGTTGACCATCCGCTTTCACATTTATTTTTCTCCTGACCTCCGCCCCCTCGAAAACCGCCTCCCTGCTGTTCACTGATCCCCTGCCCTGCCCTGTTTTTTCTACTGACCCTATCGAGATGAATAAGAAATGGCTCACCCTCATACCTTACCTACTTCTGGTTGGCATCGGCTTGTTTGCCTTTAACCTCTACCTGCAAACGGAGGAGCAAACCGAAGCACTAGCCGATTTGCGGGCCGGGACCCAGACCCAGGCGGAAGAGCGCCGGGCGCTCCTCGCGGAGCTGTTGGCCATCGACACCTTGGCTTTCCGGGGAGAGATATCCGAAGCACGGCAGGCCTACCAGGCCTTGGCCCGGCAAAGCAAGCCAACCGGACCCCTTCATTCGATCATCCAAGCCCGTATCGAGCAGCTCGACAGTTTTGCGGCCGTCCAGGCCCAGGTCCAGGCCCTGCAGCAGCTCCCCAGCCAGCAAGAGCTCGCGGGCTATCAGCGGCAAGTCGACTCCCTGCTGAGCAAACTGAGACAGGTGGGGCAGCAAAATAAAAAAGAGGCCGATTCACTGCGTTTCCTCCTCCAAAAAGCCAGCACCCGCATCAATGTCCTCTCGGGACAAATTACCCTCCAGTCTCGCGTAGGCTACCTGACCTTTACCAATGAGGAAGGTACCCGCATCGACTATGTGGGGGAAATCGAAGAGGACAAAGCTTTCGGGCAGGGCGTAGGCTTGTACCAGAATGGCAACCGCTACGAAGGGGAATGGAAAAACAACCAACGCCACGGCGAAGGCCTTTTTGTCTGGCCCGATGGCGAATCTTACCAAGGGGAATTTCGCCAGGATAAGCGACAAGGAAAGGGGACCTACCATTGGCCAAACGGAGAAAGCTTCACCGGCAGCTGGGCCAATGACCAGCGAAATGGCCCCGGTACCTTCTATGATGAGGAGGGCAACCCCATGGTCAGCGGTATCTGGAAGAAGAACAAGCTGGTGGAAAAGAACAAGGAGCGATAAGCCCAGCCCCTCCACGCTGTCAGGGCTACTCACCCGTCCTGCTTTTGCCCTGACAGCGTTACCTGCATGCCACAAAATCCAGACCGCAGCTTGGAAAGCCATCCTACAGGGAACACAGCCCACTGTACCTTGGGCTTCCAGCCCGAGCCCCCGCGGCTCCTCCGAAGGCGGATCTTTGATTGGAAAGCCACGGTACAGCAACCCCGGAACCCTGCCAGCCCTGCGCTCTGGCCCCGTGAAAGGAAATGGCTGATTTTCTCGCATTTATGAAAAAAATGTGTTATCCTATGTGTGTTTGAAGCTTACCGCTTCGGTAAGCATGTTCAATTGGATCCCCCCTATGCTCACTTCCTACTTGCTTCGTTGTTTTCTGTTTTTGCCGCTGGGCCTATGCCTGGCGTGCCATTCTTCTTCTTCTAAGGCGGGTTTCGATGAGGCCCTCCAACTGGTCGACCAAGCCCAGGAGGACCTGCCCGCCATCCGGCAGCGAGACACCTTGCGGGCCATTACTACCTATTCCTCCACCAGCTACTTCATCTACAAGGGGCGGGCCATGGGCTACGAATATGACCTGCTCCAGCGGCTGGCGTCCCACCTCGACCTTGAATTGGAAATGGTGGTAGCCGAAAACATAAACGAAATGCCCGAAATGCTCTATCGGGGCGAAGGCGACCTGATTGCCCACGGCCTGACGGTGACTAAGGAGCGACGGCAGTACCTGGCTTTCACCGAGCCCCACAACCAAACGCAGCAGGTGCTGGTGCAGCGGCTACCCAAAAACTGGCGCCGGATGAAGCTACACGAAATAGAGCAACAGCTGATCCGCAATCCCCTGGACCTGATCGGCAAATCCGTCTCGGTCAGGGCCCAGTCGTCCTATGCCAAACGCCTGATCAATCTTTCGGAAGAAATGGGGGACGACATTCTGATCGACACCCTCTCCGGCAAATTGACCACCGAAGAAATCATCGAGATGGTGGCCGAGGGGGAAGTCCCCTACACCGTGGCCGACCAAAACATTGCCCTGATCAACCACACCTACTACCGAAACCTCGACGTCAAAACAGCCGTGAGCTTCCCCCAATACCTGGCCTGGGCCGTGCGGCCCAATTCTCCCAAGCTGCTCAGGGCCGTTGACGCTTGGCTGGAGGAGATGCAGGACGAGACGGATTACTACGTTATTTACAACAAATACTTTAGAAATGAGCGGGCCTTTCGCACCCGGGCGCGCAGCGAGTTTTTCTCCCGCCGGGGCAACCGCATTTCCAACTACGATGAGCAGCTCAAAGCCTGGGCTGACACCCTGGACTGGGACTGGCGTCTGCTGGCCTCACTGGTGTACCAGGAATCGCAGTTTGACCCCCAAAACCGCTCTTGGGCCGGGGCCCAGGGCCTGATGCAAATCATGCCCGCCACCTTCCGGCAATATGGTAGCGGCGACTGGCGCTCCCCCGATGACAACCTGCGGGCAGGCACGGCTTTTCTGGCCGACCTGCAGCGGCAGTGGGCCGGGATTCCCGACAGCAGCGAGCGCGTCAAATTCGTGCTGGCTTCCTATAACGCCGGCCCGGGCCACGTAGCCGATGCCCGCCGCCTGGCAGAGAAGTACAAGGCCAACCCCGACTTGTGGGACGGCAACGTGGCTTATTACCTCAAAGCCAAGGCCAAACCCGCGTTTTTTCAGGACGAAGTGGTCCGTTATGGCTATTGCCGGGGCAGCGAGCCGTTTCACTATGTGCAAGACATCTTGCGGCGGTTTCAGCATTACCAGCGGTTCATAGAAGAAGATGCTCCGATAGAAGAAACCCTGCCATCAACCCAAGCCTTGCGCTAGTGCTTTGTAGCAAAGTAATTACCCAGTGAGGGAGCGTTGTTTCTTGACAAGATCGATAGAATTAACCGGATTGACAGGATGACTTCCAGGCGATTCCCACATCCTGTACCTCTTGAAAATCTATGAAATCCTGTCCAAATAAGCTGGTTTTCCTTCGATTTTCTGCTTTTCCTTTGAGGGTAGGGTATGTTAAGAAACATGTAGGAATAACACCCTGGCTCAACGCAAAAAATGCTGCATTTCCTCCGCTTCCCCTTCGTCCTTCTGGGTACCTGCTGCCTCTACCTGCTGTCGCCCGGTCAGCAATCACCAAGCCTGACCGGACAGGCGGGGCAGGAAAACATCCGCACTAGATCGGAAGAGCACACGTCTGAACTCCAGTCACGTGAAACGAACTCGTA
>CAZIVQ010000238.1:0-6335 GCA_964542415.1 uncultured Bacteroidia bacterium
ACGGAGGCGGGGCATCCAGGGCTTTCCAGAGGGCTTCTTTGCGGGTCCAGAGGTAGAAAAAATGCCGTTCACGCGCGGGACCCGCCGCCAAGGCCGCTAGCGAAGCTTGTTCCGCTTCGGTAAACACCCGCGCCACGTAAGCCTGGCTCACGTTGCGGTGCAGGGCCTCGATGTCCACCCCGATGGGGCTGTGCGCGCTGAGGGCCGCGGCATAGCCTCCCTGGGCATGGGACAGGCTGAATTGCCAGGCCGGGTCGGGTAGGCAGGGCTTGCCCCGCGGGCTGAGCTGTAGCGGAATTTCCGCTGCCGCCTGATCGAGATAGGCCGCCAATACCTGCCGCAGCAACAGGCGTCCGAGAAGGTACTCGCGCCGCCGGGCAACGGTGCGCCAGCGGGCGTAGGTCGCTTGCTCTGGACCGCTGAGCTGATCCAGGGCCGTGGCCGGCAGCCTTTTTCCCGGATCCCGCAGGGTCCAGAGATGGACTTCGCCGCCGACCGGCGGGCTGAGCGGGCGTTGGTTCCAGAGACTCATGTATGAAGAGATGAGAGAAAAGAGACGAGAGATGAGAACCTGGGGCTGATTCCCTACAACCCCAAAATCTTCGCATCGACCAGAAAGCGGGTATAGATCTCAAGGTCCGTCTCCTGGGCCACCAATTTGCGGGTGACTATCCGGGTGGTGAGCTGAATTTCATTTTGCTTGAGGTAGGCTTGCAAGTCCACATCGGTGGGGGTAAGGGCGAAGGTGCTGCCTACGGTATCCGGCAGGGTGGCCGAGGCCAGTTCGATCTCGGGCAGGCTGTCGGTGCGGATGAGAAAGGTAACTTCTTCAAGAAAATCCAGGCTTTGGCCGACGGGAGCGACCACTTCCAGGTTCATTTCTTTCAGGAAAATGCCCTCGATCAGGTCTTCGCGGGTGCTATTGTTTTCTAATCGCTCCTCGACGTTGGTGGTGATCGGTGGGGTAGGGAGGGTAACCGGCAAGTTGACCACAGTGCTAGCGGGAATGGTGACCTTAGAGGTGTAGTCGAGGTCGAACTGGGTAAATTGGTCCAGGGTTTCGCAGCTCATGAACAAAGTCAGGGAAAGGGCGGTCAGCAAAATAAACAGGGTGCGGATCATGAAAATAGGCTTGGTGAGAAAAAATGACCGGGGGTTGATGGTATAACGCAAGCCCCGGACGCTGGTTGAGAAGAGGTAAGCTGGAGAGCAAAAAACGAAGGCACCTCCACGGGAGAGGTGCCTTCGAAAAAGAAAAAATCAGAAAATTTCCTTGGCGTTACTTACCCATCTTCAGCAGCAGGTCGGCCACGCGGCAGGAGTAGCCCCACTCGTTGTCGTACCAGCCGACGACCTTGGCGAGTTTGCCATTGGCCTTGGTCAGCTCGCTGTCAAAAATGCAGGAGTAGGGGTTGTGGACGATGTCAGAGCTAACGAGGGGATCTTCGCTGTACTCCATGATGCCTTTGAGGGGACCGGCAGCGGCCTGCTTCATGGCTGCGTTGATCGCTTCGGCGCTCACTTCTTTCTTCAGCACGACGGTGAGGTCGGTGAAAGAACCATCGGGCACCGGCACGCGGGCGGCAAAGCCGTCGAGTTTGCCCTTCAGCTGAGGCAGGACCAGCCCCACGGCGGCCGCAGCCCCGGTAGAAGTGGGGACAATGTTCATAGCCGCAGCGCGGGCCCGGCGCAAGTCGGCGTGGGGGGCATCTTGCAGGTTTTGGTCAGCGGTGTAGGCGTGAATGGTAGTCATATAACCCGAATCAATGCCAAATTCCTCATCCAAGACCTTGGCCATAGGGGCCAGGCAGTTAGTGGTACAAGAAGCATTGGAAACGATGGCCATGTCAGAAGTGAGCACATGGTCATTTACCCCCAAGACGATGGTCGCATCTATTTCGCCTTTGGCTGGAGCGGTAATGATGACCTTCTTGGCCCCGGCAGTCATGTGCATGCTTACCTTCTTGCGGTCGCGAAATACGCCGGTCGACTCTACAACGATGCTTACGCCGAGCTCGCCCCAGCCCAGGGCTTCGGGGTTGCGCTCTGCCGAAGCGATGATCTTCTTGCCATTGACGGTCAGGTTGTCGTCGTCGGCCTCTACGGTGCCATTGAACTTGCCGTGTACGGTGTCATACTTCAGCAAGTGGGCCAGCGTGTGGTTATCGGTAAGGTCGTTGATCTTGACGATCTCGACTTCGGGGTTATCGATCAAGGTACGGAATACCAGGCGGCCGATGCGGCCAAATCCGTTGATACCTACTTTAATTGCCATGTGTGCGAAATGTTAGAATTTAGAAAAAAGACGGCGTGTCTGTTGTTTACTTGAAAAAGTAAAAATACACAGAGGGTAAGTCAAAAACAACCACCCCGAGCAGGGGAAGACGAATCTTCCGGGGCATCAAACATTCTTGCTGCCGGAAATTGGTTTTGTGCCGGGCCAAGGAAAAAATACCAAAAATTTCTCCCCCAGGCTTGCTTGGTATCGAGTCGACTGCTAGTTTTGCAGCCACAATTGAAAAACGTTCTTTATATGTCCCGTTCGTCTAGTGGTTAGGACTCCAGGTTTTCATCCTGGCAACAGGGGTTCGACTCCCCTACGGGATGCCAACCACTGAAGAAAGCGCTCACAGCCTGGCTGATGAGCGCTTTTCTTTTTTGCTTTTCAGCCAGGGATTCTACCCAAAAAACCCGCCGCCTTACCCAAAGGCTTTGGGAGTTTTCGGGCTTTACGCTATTTTGGGTACCTTAGCCCACGCTATCAGCCGCTCGCCTGGCCCCGCAGGAGCTAGCGCGACCTAGATTTTTTTACACATGCAAAAAACCGGTGGGATTTGGTACGCGCTGCTGGGCCTCTTTTACCTGGGCCTGGGTTGGCTTGCCTTTGCTTTTTACCAGCAAGACCAGGAAATCCAGGCTTTTCGCGTCGACGAGGAGATCACGGCGACCTTTCCTGGCAACGATTGGGTAGGCTGGCAACATACCGAGCAGGGGGTGGTCGCTTCGCATGTCCATCCTTTGCCCTTCTACAAGCCCCTTGACAAAGACCGCATCCGGCAAGGCGACCGCCTGCGCGCCCTGGACAACAACGAGATCACCCAGGCTGAAGTCGTAGACCAGATCACGCGCTCGGCCCGGCCCGGGACCGTCTTCATCGCCGAAGTCGAGCGCACCGATCCCTTCTCCCTCACCGTCGAGAAGCTGCGCGTCTACCTCATCAACGGCTTTCGCCTCGGCTTCTCCTTCAACAGCGTCGCCGCCTACTGGCACCTTATCGGCTGGATCGTGGGCCTCGGAGCCTTCGCTTCCCTCATCATGCTCGCCATCCTGCTGCCCATCGCCCGCGGCAACTGGCGCGAGTTCCTCCCCTTGACCGGCATCGTCGGCTCCGCGCTCATCTTTTTCCTTCTCCAGCTGCTGCGCCATCTCTACCTCATCGTAGAGAGCGACCTCAAGTCGGTGGGGGTGGAAAAATTTTTCCTCATCGCCTACGTGGCCCTGCTGTTCTTCTATGTCCTCCACTATTTCTACTTCAAGTCAGAATGCCGCCGCCTCTTCCTGATGCTGCCCTCGATGCTGGTGGGCGGCTACCTGCTGGTCCGCTTTTACCAGATCATTTACCTGGAAGAACAGCTGAAGTTCTATTTCGATGCGCTGGAGAATGTCACCCTGATGTTTTTTTTCCTGCACCTGCTCGGGGGACTGCTGCTGCATCTCTCGCTGCGCTGGCGAGAGAAAGCCCTGCGCAGCCTGCTCGGCCTGTCAGGCATGGTGCTGCTCAGTGGCCTGGGGGTGGCCTACTACGCCACCGCCGGCAGCGACCCCTGGTTTCTGCGTGAACATGCGCTCTTCGCTTTCTACCTGCTGCTCTTCTTCCCCCTGGTCAATTCGGCCTTCCTGCAGCTACAGTTCGGCAAGGTCAGCCTGGTCATCACCCAGACCATGCAATACCTGGTCTTCTTCGTGGTGAGCCTGCTCATTTACCTGCTCATCACCCAGCTCTTTGACCAGATCCGCCCCAACATCCCTTACCGCCGCCTGCTGGAGTTTCTCACCTTCCTGATCACGGTGGTGACCCTGCGCTTCATCTACCTGGCCAACGAGAGCAAATTTCGCAAGTACTTTGTCTCTTCGCAGCAGGAAAAGCTCACCAAGCTCAAGTCCTTTCTGGCTCAGATTCCGCAGTACACCTCTTCGCGCAACCTGCGCAACGACCTGGTGCGGGAGCTGGAAGAATACTTCGGGGCCGAAACCGTGCAGCTCTGGTGGAAAGGCGATGAGCCGGCCGAAGGCAGCGCGGGTTATCACGACAAATTGGAAAGCATCTACCAGCAACTGGCGAGCTACCATACCAACTGGTCCCGCACCAAAGAGATCGCCAAATTTCGCTTGACCAACGACCTGGAGAAGCTGGTGCTGGATTCGCCCTACAACCTGCTCTGTCCGGTCACGGTAGACGAAGAAAATTATGCCTTGCTGATGCTGGGCAAGAAAAAGCGCAGTGTCTACAACCTGGGCGACCTGGAGATGATCTCCCAGTTGATCCAGCAGACGCAGCTCACCCTGAACGTGCTGCAGCTCTATGCCCGCGAAAAGGAGCTCATCCAGCAGACCTACGAGGCCAACCTTACGGCTTTGCGCTCGCAGATCAACCCCCACTTCCTCTTCAATACCCTCAACTCCATCGGCGAGCTGGTCCACGAGTCGCCTGAGCAGGCGGAGGAGGCCGTAGAAAAGCTGGCCTTTATCTTCCGCTACACCCTGCGCATGTCGAGCCAGAATTTCGTGACCCTGGCCAACGAGATGAACCTCATCTCCAACTACCTCGACCTGGAGAAAATCCGTTTTGGCGAGCGGCTGGAAGTACACCTGGAGGTGGATCCTGAGGTAAAAGATGTGCAGGTGCCTTCGTTCATTCTTTCGACTTTGGTGGAAAATTGCATCAAGCACGGGGTGTCGAAGATTTTGGGCAAAGGCCTGGTCTCGGTGGAGGCGGCGCGAAAAGACGATTACCTGGTCTGTGAGGTGGTAGACAATGGCCCGGGCATCGACCTGAGCCGCATTTTCAAAAGCACAGGCTTGAGCAACAGCATCGCCCGGCTGGAAAATATCTACGACGAGAAGGACCTGCTCTACTTCGAAAACACGGGGGAAGGGACTTACGTGCGGCTGAGAATCCCGCTGGTGAGCGTACCGGAGTCGGAGTTAGATTAAGCGCACTTTTTGTTGGTAAGGCACGGCTTTTGTAAGTAGATTTGATTAGAAAGGCCGGAAATGTCATCCCTTCGAAATGTTCGGCCCGGGCCGGAGCTGTTTTCGTCCCTCCCGTTCTTTATCTCCTTTTCCTGAAAAAACAACACCTTGCAGGCACCCTTTGCGTCAGCCGCAGGCAGCTTCTGGTTGGCCACAAGCCCCGGGATATGCTGCACGCTACCGGGGCGCAGCCTGATTTCCCCTTCCCAAGCTCACTCAAACCCAACCAGCGATATGTCGAAACTTCGCGTCCTCATCGCCGACGATGAACTCCCCGCCCGCAACAAGATGAAGCGGCTGCTCAAGAAAATCGAAGAAGTGGAGGTGGTACACGTGGCCGAAAATGGCTTCGATGCCCTGGAGCACATCCACTCGCTCAGCCCCGAGCTGGTCTTTCTCGACATCGAGATGCCCGGCATGAACGGCCTGGAAGTGGCCGAAAACATCGAGCTCGACACCATGCCTTCGGTGGTCTTTGCCACCGCCTACAGCGAGCACGCCATCAAGGCCTTCGAACTCAACGCGCAGGACTACCTGCTCAAGCCCTTCAACGAGGAGCGCCTCCGCGCCTCGGTCGAGAAGGTGATGGAAAACCGCAGCGGCACCGCCCTCGACAAAAACAAGATCGCCGAGATCCTCAAGACCGAGCTGGCCGAGGACATCAAGACCCCCTTCGCCAATAAGGTGCCCATTCCCACCCGCGACCGCTACAAGCTCGTCGACTACACCGAGGTGGTCTGCATCGAGGTGGAAGAGCGCTCGGTGCGCCTCTTCACCAAGGAGAAGTCTTACCTCCTCAACCACACCCTCGACACCTTCGAGCGCAAGCTCCCCGGCGATCAGTTCTTCCGCGTCAACCGCTCCTGCATCATCGGCCTGAAGCACGTCAAGGAGATCGTCATCTGGTTTGGCAACCGCTTCAAGATCATCCTCAGCAACGACAAGGAAGTCATCAGCTCCCGCGAAAAGTCCAAAATCCTCAAGCAGGTGCTGAAGTTCTAGGCATTCGGTTCCGATCGTTTCACACAGGCAGGTTTAGTTGGTTACAGGCCAGCTGAACCTGTTTTTTTTAGAAAAGCGAC
>CAZIVQ010000239.1:0-6328 GCA_964542415.1 uncultured Bacteroidia bacterium
TCGCTTCAAAAACCGCTGCGACCGCCGGTAGGGAAAGACATCGATTACCTCCCCGTCGCGCTGCCGGGCTTGCATCTCGCGCCAAAACTGCACGTCGAACAGCTCAGGATGACGGTCCACGAAGCGCGCTTCGAGGGCGGGGTGCCCGACCAAAAAATGGCGGAATTCTTCTGGAAACACGTCTTTTTCTCCCACCGCAAACCACGGTTGGTCGGCGTAGATGTCCTCCATGGTCTGGGCCTTGGGCATCTCCCGGAAGTGGTAGTCGGTGAGGTGACCGATCTCGTCGTAGTCGTAGAAAATAACGCGGCGGTGGCGGGTCACGCCAAAGTTTTTGAGCAGCATGTCGCCGGGGAAGATGTTGGCGGCGGCGAGCTGCTTGATGGTGTTGGCGTATTCGTCGGCGACACGGTCGATGTCTTCGGGGTTGGCGGTTTCGAGGAAAATGTTGAGCGGGATCATTTTCCGCTCGGTGTAAAGATGGGCGATGATCACTTGATCGCCTTGAACCTTGACGATGGAGGCGGCTTTTTCCAGCAAGAATTCCAGCAAGCGGGGCGTAAAGCGCGCCTTGGGGAAAACAAAATGCTCGAACTCATGGGTATCGGCCATGCGGCCTACCCGGTCGTGGGTGGAGACCATGCGGTATTTGGACCGAACCATGGCCTTGTCGGTTATTTTTGGGGGCGAAAATTCGTCCTTGATCAGTTTGAAGACGATGGGGTAGGACTGCAAGCAGAAAACCGCCATCACCAGCCCGTGGATGCCGGGGGCAAAATCCATCGGGTCTTCGGAATGGGCCAGGTGGTGAACAAAATCGCGGTAGAGTTCGGTTTTGCCGTGTTTGGTGAAGCCGATGGAGTTGTAGAGGTCGCCGTAGGGTTTGCGCGGCATGATGGATTTGAGGAAGCGCACCACCTCGGAGGGGATTTCGTGCTCGACGAGGAAATAGGAACGGGCAAAGCTGAAGACGATGCTCAGCTCGTCGGGCTCCACGATCAGGTTATCGGCAAAAATGCCCCCGGGGCCATGGAGCAAGGGCACCACAAACGGCATGACGGCCCCGGCGATGTGGACACGCCCCACGAGGTAGGCGCCTTTGTTGCGGAAAAAGGGCGCTTTGAGCACCTCCAGCCGGGTGCTGGCCTCCGGCTCAAACTGGCTCAGGATGTCGCGCTGCACCCGGGTGAGGATGAAGGTTACGTCCCGCTCCAGGTGCTCGAAAGGCACCCCAAATTCACAGTCCACCAGAATATCCCGAATGATGTCGCGCGGGTTGCGGTTGCCCCAGTAGACGCGGTAGATCGGCGCTTCGGACTCAAAGTTCCGGGCTTCCGGATGTTGCAGCACAAACATCATCTCGGGGTCGGCCCCGATGTCGCCCAGCACCTTGCGGCAGACCGAGTTGTAGAAGGTCTCGGCGATTTCGTAGGCTTCGTGCTGCCGCACGGCGATGCTATATCGCGCTTTCAGGCGCTTCCAGAGCGCCTCGTCGTGAAAATCGCTTTGCAACGACCGCCGCACCTTGCGCGACAAGCGCCCCACCTGACCCCGGTACAGGTTGATCCGCTGCCGACTCAGGTCTTGGATTTCCTTCCAGGCCCGCGCCTCGAAGTGGCTCCGGGCCAAGGCAGTGATTGCCTGGAAGTCCTCCATATAACGGGCAAAGCCCTGGAGCAACAAGTCGAGTACCTGGTCTTCGGGATGCATGGAGGGATGTAGGGTGTAGGGTGTAGGGTGTAGGGTGTAGGGTGTCAAGATAGGTGCTGCGCGCTTACTGAGAAAAAGAAAGTTCCCCCACCTGTCAGGTTAGCACGGGCTCGTACGCTGGCGAACCAGCCAGGTCCCATCACCCAACCCCGAGTCCCCAACCACCCTGGGTGCGACCCCCGCTGGGGTCGGGACTGCACGGCCAAGCTCCCGCTGCCTGCCTTGCTTTCCTCTCCACCGTCCCTCACCCGCCCACTTTGATTTCCACTTCATCATCGGTAGGCAGCGCCTGGCAAACGAGGATTTTTCCCTGCTCTTGCTCAAAAGGCAGCAGTGCCTGGTCATTTTCCATCGTGACCCCGCCCCGGCAGAGTTGCCCCATGCAGGAAGCGCAAACGCCGCGCAGGCAGGCATGGGGCATGTCCAGGCCCGCATTCAACGCCGCTTCGAGGATGGTCGTACCCGAAGGCACCCTCACCCGCCTCATTTCGGTTCCCAGATGAACTGTCACCGTCCGCTCGGGGCCCGGCGGCCGGAGGCTTCGGTCTTGGGTAGATACCACAAAATGCTCACTCTGGATGGCCTCTGCCGTCACCCCGGAGGCCAGCAAGCCTGCTTCGACCGTCTCCATGAAACCTGCTGGCCCACACAAGAAATATGAGGCAGGTAAATCAGGCGGTTGTGGAAATTGCTGGAGAATAGCTTTTAGCTGCCCGGCCCGCACCCGGCCAGAACGATAGGGAAACCTTTCTGTCCCGGTAGGCTGGCTCAGTTGGTGGATGACTTGCAGCCGCGCCGGAAAGGCCTGCTGCAACTGCCCGATTTTCTCCCGGAAAATGACGCTGTCTCCGTTGCGGTTGGCGTAAAACAGGCTCACCCGGCTCTGGGGCGCGCAGATCAGCGCTTCCCGCAGCATCGACATCAGCGGGGTGATGCCGCTGCCCGCCCCAAAGAGCATAAAATGTTCCCGGGTTTTGGTGGCTGGCTGGATGGTAAAGCGCCCGCGCGGCCCCATGGCCAGCACTTCCTGTCCGGGTCGCCATTGGTCGACGATTTCGGGAGAAAGCTCGCCGCCGGGCACCTTTTTCACCGTCACCCGCAGGGTGTCGTCGAGGCGCGGGGTGGAGCTGAGCGAATAGTTGCGGTAAATCCGCTCGCCCCTGCGGTCAGCCCCAAGGATCAGGTACTGCCCCGGCAGGTAATGAATGCGCCCCGCCCGGGGCTGGCCAAAGACCAGGGTGACCGCATCGGCGGTTTCGCGCACGACCTCGAGCAGGCGAAGTAAAAATATTTTGGACATAGAAAAATCGGTCATGGACTCAGGCCCCGGAGGCCGGTGCTTCTCCCGAGGCGTCCTCGGGACCCTCCCCGGGCCAGGCTTCGCCCTTGTAGCGAGGCTCGACAAAAGCACTGGGGTACAGCAGGTGCTTGGGAATGACCCGAAAAAGAATCGGCAGGGTGATAAACGCCCCGGGCAACAGCAATAACGCAAAAGCGGGGATACTGCGCAAAATGTCCAGCAATTGAGCCCGCACTTTTTCCCGCTCCTGAGGGCTGAGTTCTTCGTGGGTCGATTTGCGCAACAAGTAGACCAGTTCCCGGCTTTCGAGAATCTCCTGACCGATCAGGCGCTGGTTTTTGCGGGCCAGGTAGCGCATGCGCGCCACCAGCCGCTCGCTCACGATGCGGTAGTTGTGCTTGACTTGGAGGTAGTGAACTTGCTGCCAATAATTCTTGACAAAATGTTCGATTGCCTGCATGCTGCTGTGCAGCTCGTGGGGCCCGAGTTCCAGCTGCAGGGCCAATTGTCGCAGGAACTCCCGTTCGGCGGCGGAGATCTGCCGGTTGGCCCAGGTGGTGAGAATCGCCAGTTCGAGGAAGTATTTGCGCAGAATCCAAGGGGAAGCAGAAGAAAGCTTCAGCTCCTCCAGGGCCATCCCCCGCTCGAATACCTGCTGCGCCTCCCGTTTGGCTGCGGTAGGCAATTCTGCCGAATGAAGAAAATAGGTAAACAGCTCCCGCTCCTCCGGCTGTATGACCTCATCGGAGTGGGCGGCCGCTGCGATGAGCCGCAGCATGTCCAGACGTAGCTGTACCCGCAGGTCTTCTGGCTTGAGGTCCCAGAGATAGCGCTCGGGCTCTTTCCAGTTGAGGTAGAGGATCAGGTCGAGGAAGAGCAGGCTGTTGTGGAAAAAACTCGTCCAGAAATTGCTTCCGTTGTAGCGAATGCTGATGCGGCGATCTAGCAGGTACTCAATCTGGTCTATGGGAGCCTTGCTACGGCCAAAGAGCTGAGAAAGCCGTTGCCCGTCACCGGCGCGGTCGACATAAAAATCCCGGATGTCGGTGATGATGTGGCTGTACACATGGCGGGCGGACAAGCCGGCTTGGTGATGGTAGTAGAGGCCACAGCTGAGGTAGCTTTCGGCCATCAGCACCTTGATTTTCTCTTTTTCCCGCCAATCTGAAGCCGTAGGATGGGACGGCTCGATGAAGCTGATCGGGTACCCATACATCAGACCGGTGGGCTGGATCAGCCGGTAGAGGTAGGCCGCACTGTCCGGGGCTTCCTCAATGAGCGATATGACCCGGGGCGCCGGTCCCGCTGCCGTCTGCAAGCGGTAACGCAGGTAGGTGCGTAGCCAACCTTTTTCGCTGGGGTTCATAATTGAGGAAAGAATAAAAAAACGTTCAGCTCTCTTCTCTGGTCGCATTGAGCCCAGTGGCCAGCCCCTCAGACCGGTGCCATGCCCGTCCTAACGCATCAAATGCCGGGCCAACGGACCCCTGTCTTGTCTTGAGAGGCAATTCCCTATTCTCCCCGCCAAAGAGAAAAACCTTCACGGCCCATCCAGGAGTGAAGGTCTGACACTTATGTTATATCAGGTTTAGGCAGGGCTTATTTTTTTGAAGCATCGTCCTCCTCGGGCTGTGGATCAAACCATTGTTCGCCCAAGGATTTTCCTACTGCCGCTCCCCCCATCGCTCCCAGCATCCCCAGCATCATGCCCGCTGCGGTACCGATGCCCGGTACGACAGAGCCGAGCAAAGCGCCGGCGGCGGCCCCGCTAATGGCTCCACTGGTACCGCCCGCATTTTCCACACTTTTCACCTTGTACTGCCCGGAGG
The DNA here is from genome assembly GCA_964542415.1 of uncultured Bacteroidia bacterium. Taxonomy (GTDB): domain Bacteria; phylum Bacteroidota; class Bacteroidia; order J057; family J057; genus CAZIVQ01. The sequence goes on from CAZIVQ010000239.1 coordinate 4,840, forward strand.
TCATTTGCCCCTGGTAAAGTTTGAAGGTATTGCTGCCTTGGTCGATGATACCGAAGGCAATCGCGTTGATGACATTATAGCGAATGAGACGGCCTAGCAGCACGTGCCCAAAGCGCTTGGTGATCATGCGCTTGGCTCCTTCGGCCAGGGTAAGGGCGGTGACGGTACGCACGCCGCTCTTTAACGCATCACGTGAGCCACGACTCACGATGCGGTAGGTGTATTGTTTGTCGTCGAGCTTGCCGTTGCGGTAATCCGGGTAGCATTCTACCCCTTCGCGCATCATGCCATGGAAGCCCGACATCACGGCCGCAGAAACGGCATGCATCGGGATTTCGACCGTGGCGGGGATTTCGGGAAAATCTGGCGGCGCTTGAAGCTCGCCTTCCCACTCGATGGGAATGTAACGGATCTTAGACGAGGAGAAGGAAGAAGGCGCAGAAGAAGAAGGTAGTCGCTTCATGGTTCAGTATGGCTGGGAAAAGCAGCAGCAGCTGTTTCTATTGCAAAGGTTGAAGGAAAGATAGCATTTTTTACGGGAGAAAGCCATTCGGAGTTAGCATAGGGCAAAAAGTAGACTGCTTTCCCTCCTCCGCCCCTAGGGAGCGAGGAGAGTAAACCCTTCGCGACCCCTTCGCTGCTCAAAGGCTACCCTTTTTTCTGCCGAGATACAGCAGATGTAAGGCCAGGCCGCATTTTGGCGTGAAATCTTGTACTAAAGGCTGCTTAAAGCTGGTTAGCATTCATAACGGTTGACGTTCACTTTCGTATTGACAACCCAATCAAACTTTTTGTTTAACCCGATATGAAACGCTTCTTTTTCATTGCCGCCCTGCTACTCTCATGTTGCCTCCTCGGCAACCAGGCCTTCGCCCAATCCGAAGCCGACAAAGCCCAGGTCAAAGTTGCCCTCGACAACGCCCTGACCGAACAGCTCGAAGGCCTCAACCCGCCCAAAGGCTGTACCTGCAACGCTTGCACCTTCAAGTATGCTGATGCCTACAAGATCACCAAGTCGGGCACAGCAGCCGGGGCCCTGCGCCTTTTCGGCGTGGCCAAAGTCTTGTACAAAGACAGCTACACCCAAGGGACGGAGACGGTAGAATTCTATGCCGAAATCAAAAAAATCGAAGGGGTGGCCACGGTGACCAAGCTCCGTTGGCGTAAAGATGGCTGCATGTCCTACGAGACCCTGATAGAATAAGCACCAGGGAGGGGCTCAGTCCATTTCTCCCTGCCTTTTTCCGGCCTTGCTCCGCTATGACTCCCACGCGCCCGGTAGCGATTTCCGCTGCCGGGCTTGGTGTTTGTTAGGCTGGCCATCGGATTCGTAGAGCAAAACAGGATTTGCTGAGCCGGATTTCTGGATTTTGGGGCGGGATTGAGGCGCAATCCAGCTTTGGTTATTTACTTTGCGACGGAAGCACTAGTACTTGCGAAGTAAAGTAATTACCTAATTTTAAACGCAGGCATTTTTTCGTGGGACAAG
>CAZIVQ010000240.1:0-6328 GCA_964542415.1 uncultured Bacteroidia bacterium
ACTTGCGACGTGTGTCTTTCAGTCTCACCCTCTCACCCTCTATTCATCTACCCTCGGCAAGCCTTTTTCCCCCGGCAGCATCGTCTCCGGCAATTGCCCGGCGGGGAGGGGGCGTAGCCAGTAGTCGTAGCGGTAGTGGGGGGCCTGGAGCTGGAACTCGGGGTGGACCCGCGGGCTCCAGCTGTCGTCGCCGCCGAGGCCCATCTGCTGGTAGTCGAGGTGGAGGCTGATATAGTCAGCCGCTTCCAAGTCGTAGGGATGCCTGGCGGCGGTAAGGACTTCCTGGCTGTAGATCGAAGCGCCGCCGCTGAGGAGGGTGTCGCCGGCGAGGGCGAGCCAGCCGGGGGCGAGCTGGCCGCTGAGGCTCAGCCAGCGCAACCCGACTTTGTTGCCGTGCTCCTGCGGCAGGGCGTAGGGCACGTACTGCTCGGCTACGGTCCCTTCGTAGCGACCCACCGGCGCGCCGGTCTGCCGGTCCCAGTAAGACTCATGCGGGCCGCGGCCGTACCAGCGGAGCTGGTCCATGCTCTGGGGCAGCTTCCACCAACTGCCGACCCGCGGGAGGGAAGGCCGCTCCGGGCTGTTGTCTTCGATCTCCGCTTCCACGTGCAGGTCGCCGTTGCCGTAGAGGGTGAACAGGTAGCGGTAGGCAATGTCATTGCCTTCGGCGACCAACACGCCCCGCACTTCCAGCGTGGCCGACTTGGCGGTTTTGTCCAGCAGGCGCACGCTTAGCTGCGTGGGTTGCAGGCGGTCAAGGCCATAGGCCAGCCATTGCTGATAAAAACCCTTGTCCCCGCCGCCGTAGTCATTGTCGACCGGGGCGCGCCAGAAGTTGGGCATGGGCCCTTCGACCAGCAGGGCGGTGCCTTTGTAGAGGTAGCGGTTCCAGCGGCCGCTGCGGCGGTCGAGGCTGGCTTCGAAGTCCTGGCCTTCGAAGGTAAAGGCCGCCTCGGTTTCTTCCATCGTGAGGTTGGGCAGGGCCACCATCGGCACGGTCTCCGGGCGAGGCGATGCAATCGACAGGGGCAGTTGCTCGAAGGCCACTTCGTAGCCCGCTCGCGCCCAGCTGGTGGCGGCTTTGAGGCGGAAGCTCAGGTTGAGTAGGTACTCCACGCCTGGCTCAGGCGTAGGCAGCTCATAGGGGAGCGACAGCACGGTAGTCTCCTGAGGCCCCGCCTCCAGGCGGTCGATGGTCCCTTGCTGAATGGCGTTGCCATGGGCCAGCAGGCGCCAGTGCAGCTCGTAGGTGCTGAGATCCTGGAAAAAGTGCTCGTTGAACAGCTCAACCCGGCGCACGGCTTCGCTTTTCCAACTGGCATGGATGGACTGCTGGACCTTCTTTACCTCCTGCAACTCTGGCTGCGGCACCCGGTTGGAGAAAATGAGGCCATTCATGCAGAAGTTGCCGTCGTTGGGCGTATCGCCGAAGTCGCCGCCGTAGGCGAAGTAGGGCTTCCCATCGGGCCCGGTTTGCTCCAGCCCCTGATTCACCCAATCCCAGATAAAGCCGCCCTGAATGCGCGGATAGGCCCGGATGGTGTCCCAGTACTGGTAAAAGTTGCCGACCGAATTGCCCATGGCGTGGGCGTACTCGCAGAGGATGACCGGGCGATTGGGGTCCATCTTGGTCAATTTGACCATATCCTCGGTGCTGGCGTACATGTTGGAGATAATGTCGTGGGTGGGCAGGCCAAAGCCATAGTCGGCCCGGCTTTCGTAGTGGATGGGACGGGTCGGGTCGATGGCCAGCATGTTGCCAGCCATGGCCGTAAAGTTGGGACCCAGCCCGGTCTCGTTGCCCAAGGACCAGGCGATGATGCTGGGGTGGTTTTTGTCGCGATGCACCATTGAGATACCCCGGTCGACAAACGCCGCTTCCCAGACCGGATCAAGGGCGGGGGTACGGCCCTCCTGCCAGAGCTGGTGGCTCTCGATGTTGGCTTCATCAATGACGTAGATTCCGTACTCATCGCAGAGCTCGTACCAGCGGGGCTGGTTGGGGTAGTGGGAGGTGCGTACCGCGTTGAGGTTGTGCTGCTTCATCAGCTGGATGTCCTGGATCATGGAGGCCTCGGTCACCGCCCGGCCGTGGCGCGGGTGAATTTCGTGGCGGTTGACGCCTTTGATGAGGATGGGCTGTCCATTGACCAGCAATTGCCCGTTTTTGATCTCCGTGCTGCGGAAGCCGACCTGGCTGCTGAAGGCTTCCAGGGTCATAAAGTCATCGTCCAGCAGCTGAAGGGTGAAGAAATAGCGGTAGGGATCTTCTGCGCTCCAGAGGTGTGGATCCTTGATGGGCCAGGAGAAGGTAACCTTGTCTTCCTGTCCGCTTTTTATTTTGCGCAAGGCCGGGATGATAGCGGTGAAGACGGTGTTGTTGTCGCGGTCGTAGAGGGCAAATTGCAGCTGTAGCTTTTTCTCGCTTTTGCGGCCATAGTTGCGGACCCAAGCATCAATCTGGATGGCCCCTTTGCGGTAGTCCGGGCCTAAGGTAGGGCGAACGAAGAAGTCGCGGATATGCACTTCTGGCGTCGCGTAGAGAAACACTTCGCGGTAGATGCCGCTGAGCCGCCAGAAGTCCTGGTCTTCGAGGTAGCTACCGTCGGACCAGCGGATGACCTTGACGGCCAGGAGGTTTTCACCGGGCTTGACCAGCTCGGTTATATCAAATTCTGCGGGGGTCATGCTGCCCTCTGAGTAGCCCACCTCTTTGCCATTGAGCCAGACGTAGCAGGCAGACTGGACGCCGGCGAAGTGGAGGAAAATGCGTTTGTCTTCTTGCCAATCGGGCGGGAGCACAAAGCTGCGGCGGTAGCAGCCGGTTTCGTTGCTGTCGGTGGGCACCCGGGGCGGGTCGGCCGGGAAGGGGTGCGTGATGTTGGTGTAAATGGGCTGCCCATAATTATGCACCTGCCAGTTGGAAGGGACAGGCAGAAAGGCCCAGTCGCGGTCGTCGTAGTCAGGCTGGAAGAAATCAGCCGGGGCCAGTTCGGGGTTGAAGGCGAACTGAAAGCGCCATTCGCCGTCGAGGGACTTGTACCAAGGCGTTTGGCTGCGCTCAAAGCTGAGGGCAGCCGCCTCGCTGGGGTAGGGGAGAAGGGTGGCGTGGGCCGGTTGCTTGTTCCGACCGATGACGGTTGGATCTTGCCAGGGCTCTTGGGCGGGTAGAAAGAAACACAGCGCAGAGAGAAGGAAGAATAGCAGGGTGCGAAGCATCATGATGAAATTGGGTTGGGCATACAGCATTCAAGTATACTCAACCTCGGGGGAGTGGGCAAATGGAGAAGGGGGTACTACCGCCTTTTTTCTCTCTTCAGGGTGCGAAAGCAATCACAGCGTTGAGAAAAGGCCTAAGTGGGGAGAAAATAGCCGTAAGGTTGGCTAAAAAAAGGGCGTTGGGCTGTTTTGGGAGGGATAAATGTGGGCTAAATGAGCACACCTAACCCCGCTAGGGGTTGGATGCCTGTAGCAGATAGATAAGATAAAACGATGACCCCGTTAGGGGGCAGGCAGATACCCGTAATTCCCTCAAAGCAAGGCTCAATCCGACCCCAAGCGGGGTCGAGGAAGCTTATCAGCTCTTTGGCTACAAATATGCGACCCCGCTGGGGTCAGGATTGCGTGGCCATACCCACTTGCCAAAGTGGGACTAAGTAACAGGCGAAAACAAGCCCTCCTTTACGGGGCCAACAGCGTGCGGGTATCGGTGAGGACGGGCTGCTGCTCGTTGCAGAGCGAATCCGGCAAGTTGGTGAGCAGCTGATCGAGTTCGAGCAACGAAGCCAAGGCCACCTGCGAGTAATTTTGCGAGGCATTTTTGAAGCCGCCGTACTCGGTGGTCCACACTTGTTGCATGAGGCCCATGCCACCGGCAACAGGCTGGATTTGTTCCAGGACTCCGGCTACGTTACCAGCCCCGGCATGGTAGGCATGGAGCACCAACAAGCGAAACCAGAGGTCACTTTCGCGGAATGCGAGGCCATGTTTCCGCATCAGGCGTTTGATTTGGGGAATGCAGCGGCTACTGAGCAAGCTGGCCGCGCCTTGGGCCGCTTTGGCGAAGTCCTCCCGTTCATCTATGCTATCATTTACCACCAACCCTTGTTCCAGGGCCACCTCTTTCATCAATTGGAACGAACCGTAGGCCCCCACCGGCGAGTACTGCAACTGGCCGGGGCTTTCGATCAGTAAAATCGCCTGGGCGTACCAGGGATCGACTCCGGCAGCCTCAAAGGCTTCGATGCCGCGGCCGATACTGGGCAGCACTTTGTCAAAAGCATAGTAGTGGCGTTTGCCAGCCGTTACGTAGATGGGCGAATGCGAGGCTAGCTGGTAGCGGCTCCGAACCGAATCTTTGTAGGCTTCCTGGAGACTGTCGCCCAGCTGCGTCCACCACCGGGTGGGCTTGATGTCCACGATGGTCCGGGTTTCGCCCAGGTTGACAATGCAGGAATCATTGTTCATGCGCATGACCAGCCGCCAGAAGAGGGGCTGAGCCAGGGTGTCCCAGCGTTGCTGGTAGAGGAGAGAATCAAACACGGTGAGAAAACAGCTTTGCCAGCGGGCAGGCTGGATATCGTAACAAAATTGCACATCTAGGGTATCCCAGCGGTAGGCAGGGTGGGTCAGGTCGAGCTCGGCGATGCTGTCATTGGAATAGACGGTGCAGGAGGCCGTAGGCGGCCAGGGCAATTCTCCCACCGATGCCGTGGGGACAGCCATGGAGCGTGGGGCCTGTACCGACTCGGCTCCGAATTCGAGGACGAACCAGAGGGGAGAGGTAATGATACTGAGGCTACAGATCGCTATGAGGGCAATTCTGAAGGGCAAACTTTCGGGAACAAATGGTGAGACAATAGGCAAAAGTGCCTGGATGCCTTAATGATACGGCAATTCAGGTTCTATTTCTGCCGCTCGCTCCCCGATGGTAAAAGCTGCCTCCTCAATGGTGCCAACTTCTCAATCAATGGCAAGGGGTGGCAAGGGCCGGAGGGGAGGCCATTCTTCAGGCTTGAGGTTGGTGGCTTCGTCGATGATACGGTCGAGTTCGAGCAGCGATGCGAGGGCCACCTGCGAGTAGTTTTGGGAGGCATTGCGGAAGCCCCGTGCCTCTGTGGTCCAAAGGGTGCGGATCAGCGACATCCCCCCCACTCGCGGCACGATGGTCGCCAAGGCCGAACGCACATTGCCCGCCCCGGCATGGTAGACATGCAGCACCATCAGCCGGAACCATAGATCGGTCTCTTCATAGCTCAGGCCGTAGGTATCCAGCAATTTGCGCGTTTCAGGCAAGCAGACCCGTTTGATGAAGCGGGCCGCCGCCCAGGCCGAGCGATCAAAATCCTTCCGCTCATCCTGGCTGTGGTCGACCGTAAGGCCCTCCCGGATCGCTACCGATCGCATCAGCTGAAAGGAACCGTAGGCCCCGTTTTTAGAACGACGGATCTGCCCTGGGCTTTCGATCAGCAAAATCGCCTGGGCATACCAAGGGTCAGTCTCCTGCCCCGCAAAAATCTCGATGGCTTTGCCAATGGCTGGGATCACTTTCCGGTGCTGATAATAGTCGCTTTTCCCGCAGGTCACATACAGCGGGGTCTTAGGGGGCAACCCAAATACCTGGCACATGCTGTCTTTGAAAGCCTGCTTGGCTTCCGTCTTCAGCGTGTCATAAAAAACCGTGGGAAACGTACAGAGGATCTGCCGGGTCTTGGCTACGTTGAGCACACTAAAATCAGGATTTAGGTTCATTACCGATTGCCAGAATCTTGGCTGGGCGAGGGTGTCCCAGCCTTCGTAATAGATCATCGGGTCACGGATGACATGCTGCAGCGCCGAATCTTCGGCCATGAATATTTCCTGAATTTCAAGTTGGGGCTTGATGCTTGTATCTTGAGCCCGGAGTAGGAAAGGGAAGCTCGTCAACAGGCTCATCGTGATCATCCACAGGGGCAGGAACGGCTGCTTGGTCATGTACATCGCTGGTTTGGGTCGTTGGTCAGGGAAAAAGAGGGGCGGCGGTTCAGGAGCATACCGACCAGCCGGCCAGACAAGCCTTTTTGTCCGGCTTGCTTGTAATTTCTACTTGCCGGAAAATTTACCACTAAGACTATAGGGATTTAAATTAATCTACGCATTTTTTTTACGGGTGTTAGGCCTAAAGGAAAAAATCCTATCTTTTCATGCCAAACGCAATCACCGCTGGTGCGTGGGGGCTGGCTGGCGCGGTATTCATTCTTTTTTCAACTTCGTTTTTCATGGTGGACGGCCGGACTAGTGCTTGCAGAGCAAAGAAATTGACCAATTTAAACGCAGGCCTGTCCCTGGT
>CAZIVQ010000241.1:0-6320 GCA_964542415.1 uncultured Bacteroidia bacterium
TGCCCATACTGGCCCGAAAGCTCATAAAGGAAAGATTTTTCCTTTTGTGTCTTTCGGAAGTACTCAATCAGCACACTGGTATCCAGACAGATCAGCTCATTCTCCATTGATTGAAGTGCTTTCTGTTGGCCTCAAATTCCAGATACTGCGCTTCACTCATGATGGGCCCCTCAAGCAGCAGCTTTCTGAGCGATTGGGAGGTATTCGCTTTCACCGCTTTACTGACGGTAATATCTTCCAGCAACCTGGCTAATTGCTCCTCCGAAAGCTGCTTGATTAAGCTAAGTAGCTTCTCATATCCTATGTTTATCTTCAATTCCATGGGGATAAATGCTTTTTATCGAAAATAAAGACTTTGGGGCTCCCATTCAAATTTCTATCAGGAGCCGGCTGGGTTCCAGCGCCTCCAAAACTGGGGACTCAGCGCAAGCGGCGTTCCAGGTATTGAAAATAAGCCTTAGCAGCCCCTGCATCTATCCGCCTGCTTGGGTCCTCACGCGCATGGGAGGAGCGTTGTTTCAATAAATCAAACAGCATCCGATCATAGGCATCATCGGGATTGGCGGGGGGGAGCGCGAGCTTATAGGTGAGAAACTCCAAGTATTGAAGCACCTCCTGTAATGCCCCTTCAGGAAGTTGGTCTAACTGCAGCTCAATTTGTTCGCGGACATGCATGAGGCCCAGAGTTTTTGTTTTCTTCCTCAAGATACGAAAAAATCGACGGGTGAGCAGTGGACAGTGGACAGTGGGCAGTGGGCAGTGAACAGCGGGTATTAACGCATAGCGCAACTGTTCTCTGAAAACTGTTCACTGAAAACTGAAATGTGGGCAGTGAACAGCGGGTAGCAACGCATAGCGCAACTGTTCTCTGAAAACTGTTCACTGAAAACTGTTAATTGCCCACGGCCCCCGCTTCGATGGGTCGGTCCGTGGCCAGCACATCTATCCCTTGCTGGAGAAATTCCATGTACAAGCTGTCGCCCCGCTGGGCGATGGACTTATCCAGGCGGCCCAGGGTGCCGAGCATGGTGGGGATGCCCGCCTCGCGGATGGCGCGGTACAGGCCGCTTGAGCGCAGGCGCGTGCCCGTGAAGGCAATCAACTGCGCCGCCGGCAAGCCTGCATCGAGGTGGGCCTGCAAGCTTTTGCGGCTGTCGATGTAGGACGAAATGACCAGGTCAGGGGCCAAGGCATGGATTTCCCGGGCTTCTTCCAGCGAATAGGCAATGAGAATGACGTAATCTTCGCTCTTGGTACGCCGCACCGCGTCGATGACCCTTTCCCAGGAGACGGCGTCCTTTTTGTCAAGGGTGAGAATGGCCTTGCCTTTGGCCCAGCGAAGCAGGCGCGCCAGGCGGGGGATCTTTTCTGAAGTGACCGCGCCTGCTATGTCTTCCAACCGCAAGCGCTTCAGCTCGCGCCAAGGCAAAGCCGTGACCGGCCCCGTACCGGTAGTGGTGCGGTCGAGTTCGTCGTCGTGCAGGAGCAGTAGCACGCTGTCGGCCGAGCGGGTGATGTCGACTTCCAGCAGGGCGGGGGTATGGCGCAGCACGTAGCGGCAAGCCGCCAGGGAGTTTTCCGGGTAGCCGGGATAGTGGCCGCCGGCCCGGTGGGCGCTGATGGCGGGCAGGGCTGGGTTGTCTACGGCCACCAGCCCCGCCAACTCGCCCGCCGACACGCGGGTGCGGTAGAGGGGTTGGCACGCCAGGAGGAGCAGGCCACCAGCCAGCAAAAAAAGGAGCTTTTTCATGAACGGTTGGGTTTGGGGGGTAAAATAGAGGGAAAGGCGGTTTACTGCGTTGGGATCAAGGTTAAATTTATATAAAAAAAACCCGGGCGACAGCTTGGTAGCCGCCGCCCGGGGGAGATTTTATCCTTCAAAGCGAATAAAAACGCTTGTTGCTGACCTTAGTCAAGGATGTAACGCAGGCCGAAGCGCATGCGCCAGCGGGAGTTGAAGTTTTGGATGTTAAGGGCGTCCCGGCCGACTTCAGGCTCGGTGTAAGAGAACTCAGGCGTGGTATTGTCTGTAGCATAGCCTTCAAGCGTGTACAGTTCATAGTAGTTATTACGCCCTGGTACATTATATCGCACGCCCCAGCTCGGGTTGATTAAGTTAGCCAGGTTAAAGACATCCCAGCTAAATTGCAACTTGTGCATCTTGCCTCCTACTTCCAAACCAACGTTCTGACGCAACGAAAGATCAAGGAAACTGGTAAAAGGCATCCAATTAGCGTTTTTCTCCGCGTAGCTCCCGCGGTTTTTGCTCAGGTAAGGGTCGTCCTCAATGAAAGCGTCCAGGCGATTCCACTGCTCATCAGGTGATACCCCATCGTTTTCCACCAGGTTGATTTCAGACTGGTTGGCCGGGATCCAGATGAGCGAGCGGTTGCGGCTGGTGCTCCCGTTTTCGTTGTTGACGTTCCGGCCATCTCCTCCCCCGATGACATAAGAGTAAGGACTCCCTTGTAAGCCTTCGTAAAGCAGGGTGATGGTGGTAGTAGCATTCTTGGCTTTGTTCCAGTCAAGGGTGTAAGAAACCACCCCCAGCACGCGGCTCCCCAAGGCAAAATCAGAGCGGCCTAGCACCGGGCTGTTACGGCCGTCGATGCTCACCTGTCCCCGCCATTGCGAGGAGTTCTGCGAGGAGGTCCCTTCGTTTACAGCCTGGGCATCTCCATAGGTAAAAGCCAGGCTGGTATTCAGCTTGCTCAGGCCAAAATCGAAGTTTTTGGCCAACGAGGCGGTAATGTTGTAGGTGTACCCTTCGCTGGTGTTCGAAGCCGCGTAGATAGCCGAATAAGTCGGATCAATGCGGCTACGGGTGAATACCGGGCGATCATCACCGCCGGTGTTGGTCCAGTTGAAGGCTACGGTCGGATCGTTGTTGATTTCCGTGTAGAGGACGTTGTTCAAAGTCTTGGTATAAATCCCTTCCAGGGTAGCAATGAAGCCACCGGGCAGTTCAGCATCAACTGCGAGGTTGGTCCGGAATACCTGCGGGTACTTGAAATCCTTGGTAAAAATATCTATCTGGCCAGAAGGCACGCTAAAATCAGGGTTCGTGTACTGCTCCTGGATATTAGGGATAAAGGGCACCCGGTCGTTGTCAGAAACATCACGCTCATCTACCGAACCTTGGGTTAGGCCGTTATTGTTGAACATCGCCCCCGGCCATACAAAAGGAATGCGGCTGGTGAAGATGCCCAAGCCCCCACGCAAGATGACCTTGCGGCCACCAGTCAGGTCGTATTGAAAGCCCAGGCGAGGCGAAATCATCAGCTGACCATCGGGAGCCGATCCCCCTTCGATGTTTTCAGCTACCTCATAAACTTCCCGCAGCAGGGGCAGGGTCTCAGAGTTGAAGCTTTCGTCGATGGCCGGATCATCAGTGATAATCGGCAGGTCGAAACGCAAACCTGCGGTCAGGGTAAAGCGGGGAGAAACCGCCCACTCGTCCTGAGCATAAAGACCCAGCTGCATAGCGTTGAAAGACGCAGCTGCTTCGGAGCCATCACCCGTCAGGTTGTCGACCAAAGAATAGTTCCGATTGTACTCAACGGCAGCCGAGTCATTCAGAAAATCCTCCAAGCTGTTGAAGCGATATACCCCATAATTCTGACGAATGAACAAGTTGTAGATGCTGTAAAATTCGTTGTGGGTACCCAAGGTGATGGTATGCGCCCCGTTGTAGATCTTGAAGTTGTCAGTGATGGTGAAGATGTCCTGGTCTAAGGCGTTGGCGGTGGAGAATTGCTCCGAGCCAAACTCGATTACCCCCCCACCATCATTGATGAATACATAGGGAAAATCACCCCCAATCGGGTCACGGTCATCCCGTACCCGGGTGTAGCCTATAATCAGGTTATTGCTCAAGTTATTGCTAAAGCGGGAGTTGAGCTCCAGCGCTGAAGAGTTTGTGGTGCTAGGGAAGAATACCCCGTTATTGGAGAATTCGATCCCCCGCGGGCCCCCGGTATTCCGGCTGAGGTTTTCAGCGCGGGTGTAGTTGTGGCGCAGGGTCAGGCGATGGTCATCGCTAAGGTTGATGTCGATTTTCCCAAACAGCTTAAGGCCATTGAGCTCATCAGCTACGTCGCCAAACGTGCCCGGGTCATAGTTGTAGGTATTGGTCACAAAGTTACGCAATTCCTCTAGGTCTGCCTGTGAGGCGTCTCCATCATACACCCCAAAGTCGAAAGGCTCGGGAGTCTCATCGGCCCGAACCTCCGCGTTGACGAAGAAAAAGACCTTGTCTTTTACGATCGGCCCCCCGATCGAAGCCCCATAGGTATTCTGGGAAAAAGGCTCAACGGCTTCGCGCTCGCTACCGGTGCGGTCCGTCAAGGACTTATTGGTTTTGCCTACCAGGTTTTCATTCTGGAAGAAAGTGTAGGCCGTCCCCTTAAACTCGTTGGTCCCGGATTTGGTCACGGCATTGATGCCGCCCCCTGCGAAACCCCCGTAGGTCACGTCGTAGGGAGAGAGCACCACCTGCAGCTGATCAATGATGTCGATCGAAAAAGGGGCGATGCCAGTTTGGCCGCCATTGGTCCCGGATCTGGCCAGGCCAAATACGTCATTATTTACCGCACCGTCGATGTAGATGGCATTGAAGCGGCTGTTTATCCCGCCAAAAGAAGTACCCCCGCCGATGCCAGTCGCCTGCGGCGTCAGCCGCAAATAGTCGCTGAGGTCGCGGTTGAGGGTAGGTACGTCTTCGATGTCATCGGAAGTAATCTGGGTAGAAGTACCAGAGTTGGTACCAGAAGTACCAGAGCGGCTGGTGATCTGGACAGTCTCCAGTTCCAGCGCTGTCTCCTCCACGGTGTAGTCGCGGCGGAAGCTTTCCCCGAGGCGGAGAAAGATCCCTTCAGTTTCTACTTTGCCAAAAGTGGTGTAAGAAATAGTCACTGTATAAGGGCCACCTACCCGCAGGTTAGGCAGGTCGTAGCGACCGCCATCCCGGCTAAGGGCACCATACTTGGTTCCAGAGGGGGTGTGTACAGCAATGACCGTGGCCCCTACCAGGCCATTGCCCTCGCCATCGGTTACCACGCCCGTCATGGAGGCCGTGGTGACCCCCTGAGCAAATGCGGCCGTGCCGAGCAGCATCACTGCCAGCAGGCTCATCGACATGCGTAAAAAAAATTGTCTCATAATGAAGTGAGTTTGATTGAGATGAAAGCCGAGGGAATGAATCATTTGGTATTTGGGCGCAAAAGTAGTCAGCCTTATGTTACCAAAACTTAAAATTTCACCCCCTAGCTTTTATGATCATTTAATAATGAGCAGGCAACCCATTCCGTAAATGACAATACTTCAATATAAAGCCCCCTCTCAAGCGCCTTCGAAAGCACCCTAATCCCTGCTTACTAAATTTTTATCACTAATTTTTTGTGCAATCCAAATTTGTTAGTATATTGGGATCATGAAAGGGCTAAAAAGGCTTTATGCCCCTTCTCCCAGTCTATGTTTCATCTTCTATACTCCCTCGCCATGCTAGCCACTTACACCTTCAACTCCGACTATCGTCCCCAAGCCCCCGCTGCGAGCTGCCGTCCGAGTCTGCGCTTGCTGGAAGGGGGAAAATTTGCCCCCGAAGCTTTCGCCCCCGTGGTGGTACAAGAAGATGAGCAATCCCGCCTGCGGTTTTTTCGCTGGGGCCTGGTCCCGAGCTGGACCCAAGACTTGAAGCAACGCAAGCGGCAGCGGCTCTTTGCCCCCGCCCATCAAGTGTTTCAGCATCCGCTCTACTCGCAGTTGGTGCGGCAGCAGCGTTGCCTCATTCCCGCCGATGGCTTTTACCTGGAGCAGACCGACGGCAACCGCCGCCGCATCTTCAAAGCGACCCTGCCCCAAGGGGAAACCTTCTGCTTCGCCGGCCTTTACGACTGCTGGCAGCAGCCCGATGGCAGCCTCCTCTACAGCTTTACCCTCCTCACCACCGGCGCTTCGGAGTCCTTCGAACCCTTTGGCCTCCAGATGCCCCTGGTCTTCCCCGCCAACGTCGAAGCCACCTGGCTCAACCCCCATACCCCCGAAGCTACTTTGCGCCGCTTGCTCTCACTCAAAGCCCCCAAAAACCTCCAGCTCTTCCCCGTCGAAGAACTCCGCGATACCGAACCCATGCCCTACCGCTCCACGGTGGCCGCATAGTTCTGCAGATCTGCCAAAAAATTTGCCCTACAGCAGGCCGGGCCGGATGATGTGAAAAGAAAAGATGCAGACGGACTCATCCGGCCCTGGTTACTCCTTAAAGAACGCGAGTTAGGAGTTTTGTCACTGATTATCAATTAATTACAATGTCATTTCGAGCC
>CAZIVQ010000242.1:0-6305 GCA_964542415.1 uncultured Bacteroidia bacterium
GGTGACCATCCTCAAAGGGGCCGCCGCCGCGGCGCTCTACGGCACCCGCGCCGCCAACGGCGTGGTGATCATCGAGACCAAGTCGGGCAATGCTGACTTTGGGGATGGCCAGCTGCAGGTGCGCCTCAACTCAGCGGTTAGCTTCGAGCGCATCGTTAGCCTGCCCGATTATCAGAACACCTACGGAACGGGGGTAAACTTCGATTATGACCAGGTAAATGGTTCCTGGGGGGCGCCTTTTGTCGGTACCCGGCCCTACGCCAGGGTCACGGAGATTCCGCATTGGTACCGCAACGAGCCCAGCTTTCCCGACCTTCCGGCTACGGTGCCCTACCGCGCTTACCCCAACAATGTGAGCGATTTTTTCGATACCGGGGTGATTTTCGACAATTCGGTGAGTTTCACGGCGGGTAATGAAAATGCTGCCGTCTCAGCAGTGGTTTCTTACCTCGACCAGCAGGGCTTTGTGCCCAATACCAGCTACCAGAAGCTCAACCTGAACCTGGGGGGGAAAGCCCGCTCCACTGACCAGAAGTTTAGCCTGGACTGGAACCTGCAGTTCACCAACGCAGATCAACTGGGTTCTACCGGCGGGGCCAACAACGCGGTGGGGAACTCCTCGCAGTTTGCCCGGACGATGTTCCTCGGTCGAAACTGGGACCTGCACGGGCAGCCTTTTGCCCGGCCCAGCGACAGTGCCAGCGTCTTTTTTGTGGCGCGGACCTCGGCCACCAACCCCCGCTGGTCTGCCCTCTATGAAGGGGTGACCAGCCAGCTGAACCGCTTGGTGGCCAATACCCGCTTTTCGTATGAGTTTACGCCCTGGCTGGAAGCCACTTATCTCTTTGGCTACAACACTTATTCTGACCGCTTCAAAGAATGGTTCAACCCGGGCTCGCGGGCGGCGAATTCGGTTGGGCAGGTGACGACCAGTGATGTGCTGTTTGCGGAGATCGAGTCAAACTTGTTTTTGACCTTCCAAAAGGACCTGGACGAGAATTTTTACCTCAAGGCCACGGGCGGATACAACGTAAACCAGCGGACCACCGACCGCCAGGCGGTGCAGGGGCAGTCGTATGTGAATTTTAACGTCAACGACCTGGACAACACCAGCAACGTGGTGCCTTTTGGCGGAATATACGAGCAGCAGCGCATCATGGGCTTTTATGCCGATGTGATGGCTTCATACCGCAATTATCTCTTCCTGAACGTGAAAGGCCGCAACGACATCGCCTCTACCCTGGGGGCTAATACCCGGAGCTTCTTTTATCCGGCAGTGAGTGCTTCTTTCTCCTTTCTGGAGGCCTTCAACCTGGAAAGCCAGGCCCTCAACTTTGGCAACCTGCGGGCGAGCTGGGCCCAGGTGGGCAACGCTCCCGGTCCGTACCTGACCCAGTCGGTGTTCCTGGCCAATCCTACCCTGGAATCGACCTCCACTTCCTTCCCGGATTTCCCGTTCCAGGTCGCCAACCAGCCCTTGGTCGCGGGAGCTGGGCTGGAGGACATTGCCTATGACCCCAACCTGAGGTCAGAGCTGACCACCGAGGTCGAGTTTGGGCTGGAAATGCGGTTGTTTGACAACCGCGTAGGCTTTGATGTGGCGGTTTATGAGCGGCGCTCGACTGACCAGCTGGCCTTGATCTCTACCCCGGCTTCGTCGGGTTTTGAGTTCTTCTACACCAATATCGGGGAAGTGAGCAACCGGGGCATTGAGTTGACCCTGGACCTTACGCCGGTGAAGGTAGGAGATTTTCGCTGGGACCTGACCGGGACCTACGCCCAGAATAAGAACGTGATCGAAAATTTGGAAAATTTAGATGAGGTGACCCTAAGGAATACCTTTTCGGGCAGCGTCTCGGCGGTCCACATTGCCGGGCAGGAATACGGGCTGATCCGCGGCACGGTCAACGCCCGTGACGACGAGGGCAACCTGCTGATTGATCCTTCTAACGGGCAGCTCATCCGGGCTATCGACCAGCAGATCGTCGGCAACCCCAACCCTGACTTTGTGGCGGGCCTGGTGAATACCTTCACCTGGAAAGGCTTTACCCTGAGCGGGGTCCTGGACTACCGCCAAGGGGGTGACCTCTACTCGGTGACGGTGCTCTCGCTGCTGGGACGAGGGGTGACTACCGACACCGAAGACCGCGAGTTCGGGGCCATCATCCCGGGCGTCTACGGCGATCCGAACACGGGAGAGCCGATCCGCGACGGCGAGGGCAACAAGATCCCCAATGCCACCATGATCGAGACCAACACCGCTTGGTTTGGGGAGACCTTCGGGATCAACTCCGCCGATGAGTGGAATGTCTTCGATGCCACGGTCATTCGCCTGCGGGAGGCTTCGCTGAGTTACAATTTCCCGGCGAGCTGGATGGAGCGCACCCCCTTCGCGTCGATCTCGCTGGCCGTGGTGGGCCGCAACCTGTGGTTCCTGGCCCCCAACTTCCCCGAAGGCACCAACTTCGACCCGGAGACCAACACCTTCGGCAACACCAACGCCCAGGGCTTTGAGTTTACCACCGCGCCTTCGGTACGCCGCCTGGGCTTCAACCTGAGTGCGTCTTTCTAAGTAAGGCGCAAAGCATAACTTCCCTTTTTTTTCTCACGCAAAGGCGCAAAGTAAAAGCCTTATGGTCAACGTTTTAGGCTGGCCTTCTTTGAATGGAAAAGGGAAACTTATTTTCGAGCGTCACCAAGGAAAGGCCCTGGCCTCATATTTCCATCTTTTCACCGCAGATCTCGGACCCCGGTCGAAGATGCCCCGGTAAAACCGGGATAAGAAACCGGGGGATCGCAAAGCGCACAGCGTGGTAGCCTCGAAAGGCATGGGGGCAGATCGCTCGTCGCCTCATCGCTGGTCTCCCCTCCTTTTTCTCATCTCTCATTTCTTATCTCTCGAATATGAAATCATTTATCCACCTGACCGGAACCGGCTTGCTGGCGGCGATGCTGCTGCTGTTGCCGAGCTGTGAAGGCTTTCTCGATATCAACACCGACCCCAACAACCCCACCACCGCACCGGTAAACCAGGTGCTGCCGTCGGCTGAGCTGGCCATGGCGGGGTACATGGGCATGTCCTCGGCGGGTGCCAGCTGGGTGCCCAGCGTCTACACCCATTACTATTCGACCCGCTCCAGCGGCCTGACCGACTATGTGATCGCGGGGGAAGATTTTCCCATCGCGGTGACCTGGGAAGGGTTCTACGCGGCGGTACTGCCCGACCTGGAGTACGTGATCCAGACGGCGGAAGCCGATGGGGACCTGGTCTATTCAGGCATTGCCAAACTGCTCAAGGCCTATTCCTACAGCATCATGGTCGACCTCTGGGGAGACATCCCTTACTCCGAGGCGGTCCAGCTGAACCTTACCGAAAATGGCGTCTCTGGCTCGGAAAACTTGTTTCCCCGCTATGACGACGATGCGACCATTTATCCCCAGCTCTTCGACCTAATCGATGCGGGGGTAGCCGACCTGGAAACGGGCGGGGGCTTGCAACCGGCGGCCGAAGATTTCTTCTACCATGGCGATACCGAAAAATGGATTCAATTTGCCAATACGCTTAAACTGAAGCTCTATACCCAGATCCGGAAGGTGGAGAATGTGAGCGACGAGGTCAGTGGCCTGGTCAACGAAAACCGCCTGATCAACACGGCCGCGGATGATTTTGAGTTTCCGTATGGCACCACGACCAATCCGGACAACCGCAACCCGGGCTACACCCACGAATATGGCGGGCCGGTCGCCTACATCAATCCCTATTTCTTCGAAATCATGAAAGGGATCAACACCTTCGGCCACGGCAATGACCTGCTGCTCAACATTGAGGACCCGCGCATTCCCTACTATTTCTTCAACCAGCTGCCTCAAGGGGCCGGGGATGACGACGCGGAAAATGACTGCTCCTATTGTCCTTCGCGCAGCGGCACGAGCTTCCTGTCGATCTGGTTTTTTTCTTTCAACATCGACCCGAACGAGGGGGGTGACCAGGGGATGTCCCAAACCGTGGCGGGCCTGTACCCGGTGGGCGGTCCCTACGACCGGGGCCAAGGCGGGCCGATCCTCATAGGGAGCGCGCCGGGCAGCATGCCGCAGCGGCTGCTGACTTACTACGCGCACCTCTACCTGCGGGCCGAATTGGCCATTGAGGGGGTGACCACGGAAGATCCGCGGGCCCTGTTTGAGCAGGCCATGGCGGCCTCTTTTGCCAAGGTCAATGAGTCGGCGGCGTTTTATGGCGCGCCGGAAATGGCACAGGCCGAGATCGACGCCTACATGGACGATGTCCTGGCCCGCTACGACAATGCGGACACCGAGGGGAAGCTGGAGCACATCATGACCCAGAAATGGATTGCTTCCTTTGGCTGGGGCCCCGATCCCTACACCGACTACCGCCGGACGGGCTACCCGAAGCTTCACGATGGCAATACCGATGCGCTGACCATTACCCAGCGGGGGCGTGAGTACGCCGTTTCCCTCCCCTACTCCACCGAAAACCTCAACATCAACCCCAACTCGCCTCGTCAGAAAGTCATTTCTCAGGACAACGTATTCTGGGACGTGGATTGAGGGGAGAATAGAATATGGAATATAGAATATGGAGTCAAGACCGGAGAATGGCCCTGCGGCTGCTCAGCTGGCTCCTATTTCGAAGCAGTGCTGGAGCAGCGCTCCTTCTCTTTTTTCTCATCTCTCATCTCTCATTTCTACAAAAATGAAAAATATCTTGAACCTCACCTTCCTGGCGGCGGCGCTCTTGTTGCTGCTCAATGGCTGCCGGGAAGACAGTGAAATACGCTTTCCGGAGCTGGAGAAAGGGGCTAATGTACGGGTGGTCATTGACCCCAATGCCTCTTTTCTCAACTTCGAAGACCTGCCCAATGCCGAGTTCAACTACGACATTTACTCGGAAAACCAGAACCTGGAGACGGTCGAGCTGTACGTGTACTACGTGCCAAACGACCCCAGCCTCGCTTCCAGGAAGCTGCTGTTGGAGACCCTGACCCAAGCCGATTTCAATGCGGGCAACGGGCAGGTCAGCCGGAGTTATTCGGCCCAGGACTTTGTGGACCTGTTTGACCTCGGCAGCCTGGATGCCCTGGAAGGGGGAGATTTCTTCAACTTCCGCAATGTCACCACCCTGACCAACGGCCGGGTGTTCAGTGATTCGACCTTTGTGTCCAATGCCCCGGGTTTCAATGGCAATTCGCCCACGACGGTGGCCACGGACATGATCACGGCCTCGGCCACGACGCACTTTACCTCGGTGTACAGCACCTTCGTAGGCTGCCCGTCGGTGATTCCTACGGGGACTTTCATCCAAAGCTTCAGTGGCTTTTTGGCCCCCGAGTCGGTCATTGCCTGGGACAACCCGGAGGCGGATGGCCTGGAACATGAAGTGACCATTACCCGAACGGGGCCAGTGAGCTATCAGGTTTCCCAAGTCGATCAACCGGCAGAATATTACTATGGCAGCATCGGCTATTCCGGTTTTTCGAACACCGGCCTGATCCAAGACATCTGTGGCACGCTGCAAGGCAGCTACAATACCCAGTTTGTGGCCGCTGCCTTCAACCCCATCATTGACCCGGCCAATTCTTCTTTCGACAATGACGCCCAGACCCTCACCATTGCCTTTACCACGGGTTTTGGGGGCGAGGGTACCTATGCGTATTTCAAGCCCTAAGCGGGCCTCAGCCTGGGGGGAGCTGGCTGAGGCCCGCGCCCACCGGGCTTCCTTTTTCATTTTCCATTTAGTCAACCTGTTTTATGAAAACATATGCTTACCTCCTCTGCGCCTGCCTGCTCCTGCTGGGAGCCTGTGCCGAGGAATATGAATTTTACAACCCTGAGCCGGCCCTGGATGCCCCCTACTTTATCCTTTCGGCCAGCGACACCTCGCTGCTGAATACCGGAACTTCTACGATCACGGTCAACGTAGTGGATGCCCCGGGCGGCATCGACTCGGTAGTGGTCTCGGTAGCAGATGAATTTGGCACGGCCATGGTCGATCAGGGCAGCTTCGAGGCGGTCAAAGGCCAGGAAAAGGCTTCTTTCCAGGTCCTGTACACGCCCCCCGCCAACGAAGGCGATGCTGATATCACCGTAGTGGTCTTTGATGGGCAAGGCGAGGAAAACCGCAAATCGTACCAGGGCACGATCACCCTGGAGGTGACCTTCGCTTGCGAAGGGGTGGACCTGACGGGTGCCTACGATGCGGAAAACTGCCATGGCGGTACCGCTACCGCTACCGTGACTGGCAGCGGCGGCATGTTTGCTATCAGTGACTTCGCGGCGGGCCTGGC
>CAZIVQ010000243.1:0-4447 GCA_964542415.1 uncultured Bacteroidia bacterium
ACAGCGTCGACATATTCAGCTACTTAGTAAGCGCGAAGCGCCTATCCCGACTATTCTCCTACTGCATCGGTAGATAGCTCTCCGGCGAAACCACCCGGAAGCTAGGGTCCGCCTCAATTAACTGCTGCATCAGGGGCAAATGAGAAGAGGGGAGCAGCACGAGGATACGCTCACCGGGCTGGGGGGCCAGGCGGGTAAGGTTGCGAAAAAGGGTGAGGTGGTGCTGGTACCACTGGCTGAGTAGGCGGGTGCCCAAGCCGCTTTCCTGCCCGATGCGGGTGAGGCTGCTGACGTAGGCGCTGTGTTCCTGGTGGAGGGTTTCGGCCTGGTTGAGGTAGGAGAAAAAGCTGCTGAGGCTGATGGCCTGGGCTTGGTGTTGCTTGCCCGATTCGAGGCCTTGCAGCCACTGTTGCAGCTCGCGGGCCTGGGCCTCATTGAGGGACGCCAACTGGTTGCCGAGGTCGAGTGGCTCATTGCTTTCCAAACCATAGAGCTGCTCGTGCCCCAACTGCGCGGCAACGCGGAAGCCGAGTTGCTCCCGCACTGATCGACTCAGCGGGCGCAGCCCCTGCCGGTAGGTGGCATAGTCGGCATTCATGGCCGCCTCCCACTGGGACTGAAATGGCAGGTCGACCACGATCTTTTGAGGGGAAAAGTTGGCCAGTTGCTCGGAAAGGCGCGCCACCTCCTGCTGCGCGGCGGGCTGCATAATGTCAGCCGGCAGCTGATGGGTGCCAATGAGCAAAACCTGGACCGGGGGCTCGCCGCCACGCAAGCTGGCGAAGCTGAAAAAGAGGCAAGCAAAAACGAACGTCAAGCGAGAAAATCGCATAGCAAATAAGGATAAAGCGGTGGTATGTCAGGGAGACGTATGAGCGGGAAAAATAGCTGCACCTGTATGCTCTTTTTCTAAAGATAAAAAGAATTGCCACATATACGAGCTTTGTCGAAGGCCGGATGGCGGAAAAATTGCCAAAAATGGCCGGTGAGGAAAAGACAATTTTTTTCTTTTGCTCTTTACAAATGGGCATTCATGTTATCTTGACCGCTGGAAACGGTTTGTGTTTAGTGTCTCCCGGAAAAACCTTTTGCCAGCGGCTGCTGCTATGTCCCTTTATTCCTCTGTCCGACCAGCCTGGCTCTGCCCTGCCTTATTGGGCCTGACCCTGCTCGTATTCACCTTGCTCAAATGGCCGGACCTGTCACTGCCGCTCTTTTGGGACGAGCTGGGCGTCTACGGCCCCGGCATCCTCCACATGTTCGACCAGGGTCCGGGCCTGCTGCCCTCGGCCCTGCCGCCGGAACTTTCGCGGGGGCATCCGCTGCTGTTTTACTTTCTCTTCGCCGCCACCCTGAGCGTAACCGGCTATTCCCTCACCAAGCTCCACCTCATCGCCCTGGCTTGTACCTGGCTGCTGGTGGGGGCGGTCTACCGGGTGGTGGCGCGGCTGCAAGGACCCGCGGCGGGGCTTTTAGCGGGGCTATTGCTGCTGGTCCAGCCCTGCATGTATGCCCTGAGTGGGCTGGCCTTGCCCGAGATTCTGCTCTCATTCTTCCTGCTGCAAGCCCTCTACACCTTTGCGGAGCGGCGTTACGGCTGGTACCTCCTCTGGGCCGACCTGGCCCTACTCACCAAGGAATCAGCCCTGGTCATGATCACTGCTACCTTTCTCTGGGGCCTGGTCATGGAAGGCAAAAGCCGCTATCAAGCCGTCGGCCTGGCTTTGGCCCCGCTTATCGTCTATGCGGCTTTTTTGCTGGTGCAAAAAGTGCAAAACGGCTGGTTTTTCTTCCCCTACCACCTCGGCCTTATTTCCTTCGACCTCCACGAACTCATCCCCAAGCTGCGGCTAAGCACCGACTTCTTATGGTCCTTCCAAGCCCGCTGGACCTGGATCATCAGCCTGCTGGGCCTCTTGGTCGGCCTGGCTTGGGTAGGAAGAAAGCAGGGCAAATGGCCCGCATGGCGCTTTCTGCTGCTGTCGCTGCTCTTCTACGGCGGGATGTGGATGTTCTCCCTCATCAACCCCTACATGGACCGCTACCTCACCGTCATGGTCACCCTGCAAGCCGTATGGCTGGGCACGCTGGGGGGATTCCTGTTTCGGGCGGTCTCCCGGCCAGTGCAGGCGGGCCTGACCGCAGCAGCCACCTTACTGCTGGTGCTGCCCTTTTTCTTCTTTTCTAATACCCACTTCCGCTACGACGTCAACCCCAACTACCGCGCCTTGCTGAAGCTACAGCAACGCGCCACTACCTACCTGGCCGAGCGGGTCGAAGCAGACGAACCCTTTCATGCCTCATTTCCCCTCTACCATGGCTTTCAGGACCCTCGCAGCGGCTTCATTGCTGGCAGCAAACGACTCAATCCGGTCTACTCTCCGCAAGAAGGGCTGCGCTATGCTGCCATCTTTAAGCCCCCCACTCACATCCAGAGCAGCCCCTATCCCGAAGCCAACATGATCCTGCGCGAGCAGGAAAGCTACGCCGACGTAGCGATTTACTATTTCCCCCCGGCTGATTCAATGGGGGCAGAATGAGAAAAGCCCTGCAAGGTTAAAAAGCCGTAGGCTCGGCCGGATTTCTGGACTTTGCGCAGGCTGGTGCGTAATCCGGCCGCGAAAATCCCTCAGACCGATCCTGCGGATCGCCCAGCTCCCTTTTGAAGGGAGCCTCACTGTGGGCGGGCTGAGGCCTTTTTACCACCAGCCCCGCTACCCTTCCGGCAACCCGGCCAAACGCCGTAAGCATTAGCAGCTAGCGCTCCGTTTCAAATTCTCGCTGGTCCAGCAGCTGGGCTTTCTCCACCATACGAATGAACTCCGCCCGGTAGCCCTGCGCATCCTCGCCTTTGCCAGCGCGGGCGAGGTCGAGCACCAGCGGGTAGGTGGTGGTGCCTTTGTGGGCAGAATTTCGCAACAGCATGCCAAAGCCTGCCACCGCCGCTGAAAAGCGGAAATTGTCGCTGTCAGCCATGGGCGCACCTTGGGTCAAGACCTGCGAAAGCAAGCGACTCTGGTCGCCATCAGGGGCTTTGTAGCGAAATTTGACCGTCATCAACTCAGGCGAGGCGTTGTCCGCCGGGACGTTGAGCTGGTATTTGAGTGAATCGGCCGTGGCGATCTCGGTCGAGGCCTCCGGCGGCACGAGTTCGTAGAGCGCCGTCACCGTGTGACCCGCCCCCAATTCGCCTGCATCTTTGGTGTCATCGTTGAAGTCTTCGGCCGCCATCACCCGGTTTTCGTAGCCAATGAGCCGGTAGCCCTTGACCAAAGCCGGGTTAAACTCCAACTGTAGTTTCACGTCCTTGGCGATGGTGAAGAGGGTACCGCCCATTTCGCTGACCAATACCTTCTTGGCTTCGAGGATGTTGTCGATGTAGGCATAATTGCCATTGCCCTTGTTGGCCAGCTGCTCCATCTTGCTGTCTTTGAGGTTGCCGGTGCCAAAGCCGAGCACCGAGAGGAAAATGCCGTCTTCGCGCTTCTCCTCAATCATGCGGATCAGTTCGCCCTCGCTGGAGGCTCCGACGTTGAAGTCGCCGTCGGTGGCGAGGATCACGCGGTTGTTGCCTTCAGGCAGAAAATGCTCCTTGGCGGTCTGGTAAGCCAGCTGAATGCCTGCTCCACCAGCCGTAGAGCCTCCCGCTTCCAGGCGTTCGAGGGCAGTGAGGATGGTCGCCTGGTCCGAAGCCGGGGTCGAAGGCAGCACCAGCCCGGCGGCACCGGCGTAGACCACAATGGCCACGCGGTCTGCTTCTCCCAGCTGCTGGACCAGCAGGCGGAAAGCCGATTTGAGCAGCGGCAGCTTGTCGGCGTAGTTCATCGAGCCGGATACATCGAGCAGGAAGACCAGGTTGCTGGGCGGCAGCGACTCCGTAGGCAAAGATTTGCCCTGCAAGCCGATGTGGACCAGCTTATGCTCGGGGTTCCAGGGGCAAGGGCCCAGCTCGGTGGTGATGGAAAAGGGCGTTTCACCCGTAGGTTCGGGATAGTCGTAATCGAAGTAATTGACCAGCTCCTCGATGCGCACCGCATCGGGATAGGGCATGCGGCTTTCGTTCAGAAAGCGGCGCACATTGGCGTAAGCGGCCGCATCTACGTCGATAGAAAAGGTGGAAAGAGGGTTGGTGCGAGGAGAAAGGAAAGCATTCTCCTCAAGGTGGCTGTATTCCTCGGTGTTCCAATCGACCGGTTCGGCATCGGCTGGCGCGAGGGGTATGCTCATGGCTTTTGATTCCATTTCCATACGGGCCGCTCCTGCGAAAGCTCGTTGGTCGTAGGCCATCTCGGTCTGCTTTTTCTGGGGCACGCTGCTAGTTTGGGCGTTACGGCCGGTTTGGTTGCAAGCAAACAGCATGATGAGCGAAAGCAGCAACAGCGATGGGGTGATGCGGGTGGGTTTCATGGTTGGTTGAGAGTTGAGAAATGAGAGATGAGAGATGAGA
>CAZIVQ010000243.1:4547-6293 GCA_964542415.1 uncultured Bacteroidia bacterium
GCGGGTGGGTTTCATGGTTGGTTGAGAGTTGAGAAATGAGAGATGAGAGATGAGACGAGCGATGAGCGATGTGGTGATTTCCGACTGAAGGACTGCTGGGTCACGACTTTCGTGCCCCCCCGGGGTAAAAACAAGAAAAGCAACCAGCGGGTCGGCCTCCGGCAGTTTTGTTGAGTAGAGGGCAGCGGGGCTTATTTTCCACAAAAAAACCGGCTCCCAGGCACAAAACCTGAGAACCGGCTGCTCAGAAGCTCCCTTTTTCAGTATCCGCAGCCGATGGGTGAGCCATCGGGCAGCTCTGGGGCCGGTAGTGGCTCGAAGGCCTCCGGCTCCCGCTGAAAGCGGGCAATTAGGCGCAGGGCGTAGTTGTGATGCGCCCGGGCCTCGGGCGAGCCCGGCATTTGTTGTTGCAGCCAGTTGTTGAGCTGTAGCAGTTGCTGCCAGGCCAGGGCCTGCACCTGCGGCAGCTCCGCCGAGGCAGCGAGCTGCATCAGGTGCTGCAAGACCCGCAGCTGCACGGTGCGCCCCAGCTCCTGCTGGTAGGGGTCGGCGTAGGTCTGCTCCCAGGTGGCGACCACCAGGGTATCAAGCAGCGAAGCCAGGCTCAGCTTCTGCGGGTCGCGGGCCGCAAACTCCACCAAGCGGGCCGTCCGCTGCGGGTGCAGCAGCAGGCGCAGGCTGTGGTCGGCGGCGGCCTCGGCCGCCGCCAGCGGATCCAGGGTGGAGCCCGTGCGGTTGCGAAACTGCTCGCGCCCGCGCGGGTAGCCCGGTGCCCGCGGCGGAATCAGCCGCAGCAGGGTGTCGGGCAAGGCCAACACCTCCGGCCGCAAGGTCTGTAGCAAAGCGATCAGCGCCGCCTCCTGATCGACCCGGGCCACCGGCTCCGTGGCCGTAAGTTCTCCCCCCTTTACCCCGTAGCGATAATGTACCCCCCCGATCAGCTTGGCCGCCGCCTCCACCTGGTAGCGGTGCGAAAAGTAGAGGGGCACCAGCACATCTTCCAGTGCCGTCAGGGGCGTGCCGTTCGGGATATTGCCCAGCCCAAAGCGGCGCAGGGCCGTGTCACGCAAGGTCAGCAGCCGCATCAGCTCCGTGGCGGGATTTTCGCCGTTGTCCCAAAGGTGGGCATAAGGGTGCGCACTACCGGCCGGGCGAGCGTCGGCATCGCTGAGGTAGCGCAGGCTGTCGGTCCCCATCCGGGCCAGCAGGGCCTGCAACTGCCTGGTTTCATCTTCTCCCGCCGGAAAATCCTGGTAGCCATAGCGGATCGCCGCTTTGTCCCACTCACCAATGCCGCTGTCGTAGGCACGGGAAAAATCCAGCGTCCCCACCGAGGTCAGCTCCACCAGCGGATGGGGGTAGTCCATGACCGACGTCCGGCCGTTGGTGCTGGCCGCGAAGTTGTGCATGAGCCCCAGGGTGTGGCCCACCTCGTGAGCCGAAAGCTGCCGCAACCGGGCCAGGGCCAGCTGCTTCATGCCCGGCGAAGGTTTCTCGCCCTCGGGATAAGCCTCGACCAGCCCCTGGGCAATGAGGTAGTCCTGCCGCACCCGCAGCGAGCCCAGCGACACATGGCCCTTGATGATCTCGCCGGTGCGCGGGTCCACCACCGAGGCTCCGTAGGACCAGCCGCGGGTAGAACGGTGGACCCACTGGATCACGTTATAGCGGAGGTCAAGCGGGTCCACGCCTGGGGGCAGATCGGAAGAGCACACGTCTGAACTCCAGTCACGTGAAACGATCTCG
>CAZIVQ010000244.1:0-6279 GCA_964542415.1 uncultured Bacteroidia bacterium
CGGGCCCTTATGACAATGGTCCCCAGATCGTACAAAAGCTCACCGATCGGCTGGGACCGGATGGGTTCCATTACATCCTTAGAGTGGACATGTGATTTTCTCGTACCGCAACATCAGCACGCCTGGCCAATTTGCGCCGGGAGAAGCTTTATGGGGAAAACCTTATTTCCTGTCTATGCTCACCACCAAACGGTACCCGGCGTCCAGCTGGGGTTGGTCACGGAGGGGCCCGTAGCGCGTTTTCCAGCGGCCCGAGCGTAAGTCCTGGGTCAATTTTCCCAGCCCGGCCTGAAGGCTGGTTATTTTAGAAAACGTGGAAATGGCGGCCCGCCTTGCCGGGTCGAGGTAGGCTTTTGGCTGTCGCCAATAAGCCGCCAAAAAGCCATCGGTACAGTCGTGGGGAATCAGGAGCGGGAACACCTCAATGTCCCCCCAGGCAGCGCTGAAAACGGAGAGGGGAGGAAAAATGGCCTGGTCCAGGGTGAGGATTTCGGGAAAATAGTCCTGGGTCAGCCAAAAGCCCGCATGGGCGGGGTCCCAGGTCAGGACGCAAAGCCGACGGGCGACCCGGGCCATTTCGGCCAGGCCTTTGGCCTGGTCCTCCCAGTGATGCACGGTCAGCACAGCCATGGCCGCGTCAAAGCTTTGCGAGGCAAAAGGCAGCGCTTCGGCCCGGGCCTGTACCACCGGGGCCGCCCCGGGCGGCCGCTGGGCGATCATCAGGGCAGAAGGCTCTACCGCCACGACCTCCCGATCGCGGGGTTCGTAAGCGCCCGTGCCAGCACCGACGTTCAATACCCGCCGGGCATCGCCCAGGGCTTGTTGGATGTGTGAGGCTAGGGTGGGGTCTGGTCGGCGAAACGAGGGGTACCCCTGCCCGATGGTGTCATACAAGGCCATGTCGTTAGTTGAGTGGAAGAGCGGCCTATCAATATACGTAAGCTCATCCAGCTTAGCGAAACCCTCGAAGCAGGCTCCCCGGCCCTGATCCGGTTTCCCGAGCAAATCTCCCGAGCCCTGACCCTGCGCATGGCAGGCTATTTCGATACCTATAAGCAACGCCCGTTCACCGACCCAAGGGGCTGCAACGTGCCTGGGGCCTGGAAAGCCAAGCATGAGAAGGCGAAAAGTCATAGATATACAAAACTTTTTTAGTAACGAAATTTACGCCACCAGTACCTGAGGGCGCACAAATAGTCAAGGTGAAGGGATGAATAGAACTTTTTGAACGGCTCATCCCCCGGTCTTGCCGGTCGACGCATAAGTAGTAGAAAACAAGAAGGGGGTGATGTATCTTTTCCTATGCATTCATTGGAAGGTCTCCTTTCTGCTACATGCCTTGAAATATTCTGATTCTGATACATGATTCTCAATCACCCATTAACTCTTCCCTGTTCTTTATTTGGCAGGCACCAGCAGCGGTTTTCCTGCTCCCGGCTCCTCTGGGGCTTACTTTTTATGGCCAGCCTGTGTTGGCCCGGTTTAGGTCAAGGCCAGGTGCCTTTGGCCTTTCAGTCCGACGATTTCAATAGCTGTGAGCTGGGCCCTTATTGGTCCATCATCGACCCGCTGGGCCAGGCCAGCATCGCCCCGGACGGAGGCGGTAGCGGCGACGCTTACCTGCGAATGACCCTGCCGGGGGGCACCTCCTACGATCCCTGGAGCCCCAATGGCAACCAAGCCGCCCGCATCATGCAGGCGGTGCCGGACACCGACTTCACCCTGGTGGTCGGCTTCCGACAAGAGCCCCAGGGCGGGTTTGCCGACCAGGGGATTTTGGTAGAAGCAAACAGCAGCAACTGGCTCCGCTTCGATGTATTTAACCCTGGCGGGGGACCGCGTGCGTTTGTGGGCACCACCCTCAACGGCAATAATCAGGTGCTGACCAACCAGGTGCTGACGGCCGGACAAGCCCGCTACCTGCGGCTGCGCCGCACCGGCAGCGAGTGGATTTTCGATGTTTCTGGCAACGGTCTCAGCTGGACCGCAGTCGATACCTTCACCCAAACGCTGGCCGTCAGCTCGTTGGGCGTATTTGCCGCCAATAGCTTCCCCACCCAGGCCTTTATCTGCGAGGTAGACGAGGTGCGCCACAGCGCCTCCCTGCTGGCCAACCCTGACTCCCTTGCCTTTGACCTCAACCTGCTGGTCAATGGCAATGGCAGCGTGGCGGTTTCCCCGCCCAATGGCCCCTATGCCTGCGGCGACACCCTTTTGCTGACGGCGACCCCGGAGGTGGGGGCGAGTTTTGGCGGCTATAGCGGCACGATCAGCAGCAGCGCCCCTACGGCCAGCTATGTGTACACGGGTCCGGCCCCCCCCATCGTGGCCGATTTTCCCCCGCTTACCGGCCCGGCTTTTGCCTCCGATGATTTCAATGCCTGCCAGCTGGATTCATTTTGGACCTTTCTCGACCCGCCAGGCGGCGCCACGGTGGGTACCGTTGGGGGGGGCTCAGGCCAGGCAAGCGCCCGGTTTACCTTGCCGGGCGGCATTGCGCACGACCCCTGGGCTGCAAACGGCAACCAAAGCGCCCGGATCATGCAGCCGGCTCAAAACGATAATTTTCAGCTGGTGGCCAAATTCGACTCGTTCCCTCAGGTCAATGGAGCCGGTCAGGGGCTAATCATCCAGCAAGACAGCGCAAACTGGCTGCGGTTCGATGTGCTTTCAAATGGCAACAGCGTCGATGTCTTTGTTGGTACGACCCGTGATGGCAGCAACTCCATCTGGCTCAATCAAACCCTCACCATCGGCTCCATCACGTTCCTGCGCATTACCCGCAACAACAATTTCTGGTCCTTCGAGCGCTCGGGAGATGGCCTGACCTGGCAGGCCTCCACCACCATCAACTTTCCCCTCACGGTGCAGGAGGTAGGGGTATTTGCCAGCAACCTGGCCCCGGGCGCTGCCTACAGTACTTCGGTGGACTATTTTTTTCTGGGAAATGCCGCCATTATACCTGAAGACGGGCTACTCAATACCTTCACAGTCAATACTGCGGGCAATGGCAGCGGAAGTGTGCTGCTTTCTCCTCAGCAGAATGCCTACAGCTGTGGCGACACGGTGCAGGTACAGGCCATTCCCGACGCGGGTTCTGATTTCGGGGGTTTTGGTGGGAGCCTCAGCGGTCAGGCTTTTACCGACACCCTGATCATCGACGGACCGGTTAGCGTAACGGCGACCTTTACCCCGGCGCTGGTACCGCCTTTTCAGTCGGACGACTTCAACCGCTGCGAACTGGCCCCTTTCTGGACCTTGGTAGACCCCCTGCAAGACGGCGAACTCGCCATCGTCGGGGCTGGTAGTGGCAATGCTGTGGCCGAGCTGATCTTGCCGGGGGGCAGCACCCACGACCTCTGGGGCGTCTCTGGCAATGAGAGTGTGCGCATCATGCAGGCCGCAAGCAATGCCAACTTCGAGCTGGTGGTAGGCTTCGAGGCGGTGCCAAGTGGCGGCTTTCGCAACCAAGGGCTGATCGTGGAGCAAAGCCCCTCCAATTGGCTGCGCTTCGACCTGATCAATCCCGGGGGGACCCCTACCCTCTTCATCGGCCGCACCGTTGGAGGAACCAACACCCTGGTGACGACCCAGGCTACCCCCGGCAACAGCGCCCGTTTTTTGCGGGTGCGGCGGCAGGATACGACCTGGATCTTCGACCGCTCCGACAACGGCAGCAACTGGAACCCGGTGGATACCTTAACCTTGCAATTGACGGTGACCCAGGTGGGCGTGTTTGCCGCCAACCCGGTGCAGGGCCAGGCTTTTACTGCCCGGGTTGATTACTTTGCCCTCGACAGTGACCCCATCGGAAACGAAGATGCGATCCTCAATACCCTGAGCCTCGACATCCAGGGCAACGGCAGCGTCAGCCTTTCGCCCAACCTCCCCACCTATGCCTGCGGCGATACCGTGGTGGCCACGGCCCAGCCAGGAGCTGGCGCTCAGTTCAACTCCTGGACGGGCCCCCTGACCGGCAACAGCCTGGTGGACACCTTGGTGATATCAGGCCCCCAAACCATTGGTGCCCTATTTTCTCCTTTGGGTAGCTGCCAGCTAACCGATGCGGGTCTAAGCAACCTAAGCTGCGACAACAACCAGACGCCGGCCGATCCTAGCGATGACCTGATCACATTCTCCCTGAATCCCAGCGGCAATGGCTTAGGCACGGGCTATGTGGTGAGCGGGGATTTGTCGGTAGGGGGATTGGCTTATGGCAATGCGTTTAGCTTCAGCACCCCACCCGGCTCGGCAGGTAATGGCGATCTGACCTTGGTCCTAACCGATGTAGTCAACAGCAGCTGTGTGCTCTCAGTCTACATTCCCGATCCAGGCATTTGCTCCGGCTCCTGCGACCTGCAAGCTACGGGCATAGCCGGCGGCTGCGATGACAACGGGACGCCCCTCAACCCTGCCGATGACATTTTTCCGGTCACGGTCACCGTAAGTGAGACCTTTCCGGCGGGAGATTTTTACATTATTTTGGGCAATAACGCTGTACTCGACACCTTTGCCTACGGCAGCCCGGGCACGGTCTTTTTGCCTGCCAATGGCAGCTCGACCCGCACCCTGATTGTCCAGGACTTACAAAATCCCAGCTGCCAGGCTTTGGTAGGGACCTTTGGCCCGGTAAACATTTGCTCACGGGCCATCCGGCTGAATGCCGACACCCTTCAGGCGATACCGGGACAATGGCTGGAAATGGCGGTAACGGTAAGTGACTTTGACAGCGTGTTGCAGGCCCAAGGCAGCTTGGGCTGGAACGCCAACGTGCTGCAACTGGAAAGCATCAACTCGCTGGTGCTGGACAGCGTGAACTTTGATTTCCCCCCGCCACTGGGGACGCTGATACCTGGCCGGCTCTCTTTTCGCTGGGTAAACCTAGACCAGCAGCCGCGCACCCTCAGCGATGGCGACAGCCTGTTTTTGCTGAGATTTCTGGTGGTGGGAAATGCCCCGGGCAGTTCGCCGCTTAGCTTCACGGACCTACCCCTGCTGCGACGTTTTGCCACGGTCCAAGGCCCGAGTGGCTTGGAAACTAGCCCCGGACGGGTGGACATCGTGGCGGCTGTTACCTATGCGGGGCGCACCGCTACCCCCGATGTCGGCGCTGGACCGCAACCGGTCTTTCCCATGGCCTATGCCTTCCAACGGGCCGACACCGCCTTCAGCCAAACCGACACCAGTTTCCACTTTGAGGCCCTCCCCGGAGACAGCGTGCAGATCGGGGTTGCGCTGGCTTTTGCCGATGCGCCGCAGCGCGGGGTGGATGTAGGCGACGCCATGCGGTTACAGCAGCACCTTTCGCAAGCATTGCCCCTCACCGAGGCGTATCCCATCATCGCAGCCGACGTCGATACCGACGGCAGCCTGGATGCCGGAGACCTAACCCTATTAGAAGAGCTGGTGCTGACCCAGCGGCAGGCTTTCCCCGCTCCTCCTGGCACCAACACGCCCCGCAATTGGGCGACCCTGCCGGCGGCGTTGACCTTCAGCAATCCTGCTGGTCCTTTGCCCTATTTTCCCCAAGACACCGCCTACCAGTTTCGCAGCGACACGGCTCGCCCTGACCTGGACTTTGTGGCCATCAAACTGGGCGACCTGAACAATTCCTGGCTGCCCGCCGACAGCGTTATCAGCTTTGGCGATAGCTTGCCGATGCAGCTAAGCAGTGAGGATGATATTATCTTGGGCGAGACCGAGCGGGTCGAGGTCCGCAATGAGCTTGCGGCTGACCTGGCGGCCTACCAATTCAGCCTGCGCTGGGACCCGGAGCTGCTGTCTTTTCGAGGCCTGGTGGCAGGCACCACCCTCCCGGTGATTGATAGCAGTGACATAGGGGCGGGAGAACTGCGGCTGCTGTGGATTTCGCCGGACGGCACGAACCAGACTTTCCTGGCCGGGACGTTTTGGTTTGGGGTACGTTTTGAGGCGATGGCGAATGATACGACAGCGGACATCTTGCTGGATGGCAGCCTGATCCCGGCCCGAGGCTACGATGCGCTAGGCCAAGGCCGGGCCCTGGCCCCGGCCAGCAAACAGGTAGACCTGGTCATCATCAACGGGTTGAACGACGGCCTGCTCCAGGCCTGGTCTCCGCCGCAACCCAACCCATTTTCGCAGCAGACGAGCTGGAGCTTCGAGTTGAATCAAGCCGCCCAGGTACGGCTGGAGGTCTTTGACCTGGCGGGTCGGCAGCTTTACCGGCAGGAAGCCTGGCTGGACGCAGGGCCGCATCGCTGGTATTTGGGCGGCCGGGGGCAACTGGGAGGGCCGCTG
>CAZIVQ010000245.1:0-6256 GCA_964542415.1 uncultured Bacteroidia bacterium
CGATATCTCTCACCTGCCCGTAGATTTGCTGGAAGCGAAGTAGGAGGGGGGGGGTTTTGGGTTTTGGGGTTTGAGTTTTGGGTTTTGGGTTTTTAACGCAGATCTCGGACCCCGGTCGAAGATGCCGGTATGCCGGTAAGAAACCGGGGGGACGCAGAGGGGGCGCAGAGGTTCGCAGAGAGGAAGGAGTAGTTTTGGGTTTTTTACCGCGGAGGGCGCTGATCATGGATGCCCCGGTACACCAGAGTAGATTCGCAGAGAGGAGGGGGTAGTTTTGGGGTTTTTCCCGCGGATCATGAATACCGGAGAAACCGGGAGAACACGGAGGTGCGTTATTCTTTGTTCAATATTCAATATTCCCCCAATCCCCCAATTCCCAATCCCCAATCCCCTTCTTCCCTTCTTAACTTCTTCCCTTCTTAACTTCCCTCTCCCCTCCCCCATGCTCGACATCACCCTGGTTTCCTACATCAACACCCGGCCATTTATGGACGGGTTTGAGCGGATGGGAACGGATGCGGGGATTCGCTTTCACTTGCAGCCGCCTTCGGCTTGCGCGCAGGACCTGCACAGCCGCCAGAGCCAGATGGCGCTGATTCCGGTGGGGGCCCTGGGGCAATTCCGGGGGGTGTCGCTCATGCCCAACTGGTGCATCGGAGCCGATGGGCCGGTGGAATCGGTGTATTTGTTTGCGCAGCAACCGGTGGAGACCTTGGAGACGGTATGGCTGGACCGGCACTCGCGCAGCTCCAATGGCCTGGTGCAGATCTTGCTGCGCCACCATTGGCAGCAGCCGGTGCGCTTCATGATGCCCGCTCAGAAGCACTTCGACCACATCCAAGGCACCACAGGCGGGGTGGTGATCGGCGATGAGGCCATCCGCATCCGGGACCAATACGCCTATGCCTACGACCTGGCTGGGGCCTGGAAGGAGCTGACCGGCCTGCCGTTTGCCTTTGCGGTTTGGGTCTACTACCCGGAGTCTTTTAGCAAGGCCCAATTGCGGCAGCTGGACCGGGCCATGGAGGCGGGGGTGGCGCAACGGCTGCAAACGGCGAGCCGCTGGGCAAGCTACTACGACCTGCCCGAAGCCTTTGCCCGGCACTACGTACAAAACTGTGTCGATTACCGCTTCGACGCCCCCAAGCACCGGGCCTTGCGCCTCTACAGCCGCTTGCTGACCCGTTTGCCGCAGCCAGAATTACAGGCCATTTGAACGACTTGATCGCAGGAGCAGGGTAAATTCCCCGGGCTTTTTTCCCGATTCTATTTTCTTTCTTCTATTTTTGGCTTCAAAGCCCGACTCCTTGCTCCCGGGCCTGATTCCATTAGCTATGAACCGAATCCTGGGTTACCTCTTGACGCCGCTACATTTGCTGGCTTTCGGGCTGGTTTTGATGGTATTTCACCCTTTGCAGGTGATCTGCCTGAAGCTGGGCGGCTACGCCTGGCACAAACGCTCGGTTGACTTTCTGAACCTGTTTTTAATGCGCAGTTTGTGGTTTTTGGGCACCCATGTCCGCTTCCGGCTTCCGGCTGAGCCCTTGCCTACCAACCGCCCCCTAATTATCGTATCGAACCACCAAAGCCTGTACGACATCTCCCCCTTCTTCTGGCATATGCGACGCCACCACGTCAAATTTGTCTCCAAGATCGAACTGGCCCGGGGCATTCCGAGCGTCTCCTACAACTTGCGCCACGGCGGCTCGGTCTGCATCGACCGCAAAAATCCCCGGCAGGCCCTACCAGCCATGCGCGAATTTGCCCAGTACATCGAAGCCAACAACTACGCGGCGGTGATCTTTCCAGAAGGCACCCGCAGCCGTACCGGCCAACCCAAGAGATTTTCGCATCACGGGCTCAAGACCCTGCTCAAGTATGCTCCTTCGGCCCTGGTGGTACCCGTGACCATCAATGAAAGCTGGAAGATCGTCCAGCACGGATGGTATCCCATGGAGGTAGGGGTGCAGCCTGTCTGGCAAGTGCATGCTCCCATTGACCCAGAAGGGCAGACCGCTGAAGCGGTGATAGAACAAACCGAAGCCACCATCAAAGGGGCCGTAAAGGCTTGAATTTCTGCGTTTTATGCTTTATTTTTTACTCAACCACCGATAACAACGTAGGATTTTACCGCCAAGAACGGGGAGGAAACGCCAAGTTCGCGAAGACTTTTTGGTAAGCGAGGCGTAAAAAAACGCAAAACCAAGATGTCAGCTGAAGGTTCTTGGGGGTGAAACCGGAATGCGGTATCAGGTCCTCCAGTCGCTTCTCGCTCAGTCGTTTATCGCTATTCGCTCAGTCTCATCTCTCATTTCTCTTCTCTCATTTCTCATCTCTCATCTCTAAAAAAACATGCCTGAAAAAAATATCCGTCTAGAAGCCATGCAAGCCATCGAGCCAGACGTAGACGCACTGATGAAACAATACCTGGTCCCGATCGAAAAGGCCTGGCAGCCTTCAGATTTTCTGCCAGATGCTAGCCAACCTGACTTTTTCGAAAAGGTGGAAGAACTACAAGCATTGGCCAAAGAGCTGAGCTACGACTACTGGGCCGTGCTGATCGGCGACACTGTGACCGAGGAAGCCCTGCCTACCTACGAATCCTGGCTGATGGATGTAGAGGGCATTTCTCAGCAGGAAGGGGGCAATGCCTGGTCGCGATGGGTGCGGGCCTGGACCTCGGAAGAAAATCGCCACGGCGATCTGCTCAACAAGTACCTCTACCTTTCGGGGCAGGTCAACATGCGGGAAGTGGAAATCTCGACCCAGTACCTCCTCGCGGAGGGCTTCGACATTGGCACCAGCCACGATCCGTACAAAAACTTCATTTACACCAGCTTCCAGGAGCTGGCCACCAACATTTCCCACCGTCGGGTGGGCACCCTGGCCAAGAAGGCTGGCAACCAGCAGCTTTCCATCCTCTGCGGCAACGTCGCTGCCGATGAAGCCCGCCACGCCCGGGCCTACAAGCACTTTGTGAGCAAGCTGCTCGAATGCGACCCCAACGGCATCGTCCTGGCTTTCGAAGACATGATGAAGCGCAAGATCGTGATGCCCGCCCACCTGCTGCGCGAATCGGGTGGTCGTATGGGCGAGCTATTCGAGCACTTCGCCAATGCCGCCCAGCGCCTCGGCGTCTACACCTCCGAAGACTACGTCGAAATTCTCCAGAACCTGCTCAAAGAGTGGAAAATCGACGCCATCACCGACCTCAACGACCAGGCCGAGCGCGCCCGCGACTACCTGATGAAGCTTCCCGACCGGCTCACCCGCATCGCCCAGCGCATGCGCGTACCCGAGCACACTCACCAATTCAAGTGGATCGCGGCGCAGTAAGTCCGCTGACTGAATTTTAAAAAAAACGGCCTTCTCCGCGTGGGGAAGGCCGTTTTTGATGAGGCGTGCACCTGATTTGCCCGGTCCCTTTCCTTCAACCTGAAGAATAACTTCTTTCCTTCATTGCACTCCTCCCGCGCGAATTTATGAATTGGCGCGTACCAAACGGGGAATTTAAAATTCCGGCTTTAATCGGCACTGATCATAGATTAGCGCCGAGAAAGGGAGGCGTGAAACAAAGGGGAAGCGATGCTTTTCACCTTCCTAAAACAAAAACCCACCTTTTACCGTCAGCAGGCGTTCTTCGCGGGAGAAACCGTAGGAGGCGCAGAAAAGAAACTGATCGTAGAGATTGACCCAAAGGCCGGGGCCATACGCCTGATGCCAGACAGTAGATTCCTCATTTTCCTGCCAGACGCGGCCATTGTCTACGAATCCCAAGACGCCAACCTGCCCTTTGAAGAGGTAGGCCGAAAAGCGAGAGAGGGGTAGCCGCAGCTCGGCGTTTTGGTAAGCGGCTGAGCGGCCCGCAAAGCGGGTGCGGCGAAAGCCCCGCAGGTTGTCGAGGTTGCCGACCGTAGCGGCTTGGTAAAACTTGAAGTCCCCGGTATTCACCACCACCCCTGCCCGCAGCGCTAAGGTGGGCCGGAAGCGCCACTGGGGCGTGAGGTAGAGGCTCAGGCTGCTGCGCAGCTGGCTGAAGGCGTCTTCAAAGCCCCCGACCTCCTGGTGAAACTGCCACTGGGTGCGAAAATCGACGCCCCGGGTGGGATAGTGCTCGTCGTCAACCTTGCGGATGTGGAGGCCCGCTCTGAGGCCCAGTTCGTAGTAGGGCGAGTCGACCTGGGCGGCAAAGGGGAATTCCGGTGAGGCCACGATCCGTCCTTCCGTCGGATTGATGCGGGTAAAGCCCACAAAGGGCCCCACCTCCACCCGGATGGCCTCGCTGAGTTGCCGGTAGGCCGAAGCCCCGACCTCAATGCGCAACTGCCGCACCCGAAAGGAGTCGATGGCGTACGCTTCGCCAGAAAAAACCGTCTCATTGCCCAAGCCGAAGAAGTTGCGGACGTAATTTTCCCCTTCGTAGCGGGCATTCACCTCCAGGTTGTTTTTGGCCCCCAATGCCCCAATGAAGTCGCCCTGATAGATAAACAGGTTGCCGCCGGTGGCGAAGGCGTAGGCCGCCTGGAAGCTTTGCCGGTAGGTATAGGGATGCTTGCGGAAGCCGCGGCGCTTGATATGCTGCACGCCCAGGCCGATGTAGGCCCCGTCGTCGGGGTTGAAAGCGATGCGGCCGGTGGGGCCCCAGTAATCGGGGGCCCCTTCACGGGGCTCATATTCGTTAACGGCCGCCTCGGCCCGCAGCCGCAGCTCAGTATTGGTCCGGTTGGCCACTTCATTGGGCTGGTCCTTGCGGTCGTAATAGAAAAGCCGCCCCCGGCCCTCGCTTTGGTCATCAAGCCGGTCCACGTCCTCCCCGCCGATCATACGGATGACGGGACCGCCTTTGCCAGAACCCCGCACCACAAACTGGTCGTTGCCGCCCAGGGCGTAGAGGTTGATCTCGCGGGTATCGGCCGGGTCAAAGGTCCGGTGGTAGATGACCTTTGCCTTGTCGCCCTCCTTCTTGGTCTTGAAGCCGGTAATTTCAACTATGCCCTTCGCCTTCCGCTCGATTTCGTAGCGCTCGTGCTTGTCGCTGCCTACGATTTCCACTTCTCTCGCTTGCATACGGTAGTATTCGCGAGCGTAAGTAAGCAAATCATCGCGCCGCTGCTTGAGGCGAGGGAGGATGCGGTCGGCACTTTTGGCGTAGATGGCTGGAGGCAGGTCGGCGATGCCCGCTTCGATGGCCGCATCGGTCAGGCCCTGCTGCACTTCCCGCGCCACCGCTTCCCAATCCTCTAGCTCCAGCCCGGACAACAATCGCTGGTCCAGCGGAAAACCCTTGATGTTCAGCCCGCGCAGATCACGGATTTCGTAATCATAGTTCTCAATCTCCCGGATGGCCCATTTGTTCATCAGTAAGCGCGGAATGAGGCCATCTACCTTGAGAAACACCTGGTCCCGGTCCCGGGGAACGGGCAGGAAAATTTCTCCTTTGCCCTCCTGCTCAAACTCTGCCCAGCGCCATTGGTCCTCGTGCCGGTCAAGGTCGCCAATGAGCATGTCGAGGTAGCGACTGCGCAGGTATTGGCGGGCATCGACCTGGTTGTCGTTGTCTTCCCGTAGCTTTTCGAACAGCTTATGGCTACCGACCACGTTTGTGGAGTTGCCGAAGCGGTCGTAGATAGAGAGGTCTTCGTCAGGGCGAATTTCCAGCAGGGCCAGCATGCCGCCAAAATCGTTGAGGTAGGGCCCTAAACGGGGCGAATAGGGGATACGCACCAGCTGCGGGGCAGTATGCAACACCCCGGCCGCCTCGGCGAGGGTAGGCACCGCAAAAGCTCCGTAGGGATGGGCCACCGAGATCTGGTCCTTGAGCAGGTCTTGGGCGAAGGTCTGCCGCAGGCCTTCGGGTAGGACTTTTTCTGGGTCTTTGTCGATGGAGCGCAGGTTGTATTGTACCCCGTCTGCGCCCTGCATGCGCAGAGACGTGGTCTGGAAGCCGCCGCCTTTTTTGATCGGGCTCAGACCTCCGGCAAAGGTTCTTAGGTCGAGGGTCGGTACACTGACCGGGGTGGTCCAGAGGTCGCGGTTGTGGTGGCCAAAGAAGGCCTGGTACCAGGCCCCTTTTTCAAACACGCGGCTGGCCACCAAGGCTACGCTATCGGTAGGGGAAACGGCCGGGGTCGGTGGCTGTTTTCGGGCGTAAAGCGGGATACAAAAAAGTAGTTTTCCTTGCTCCCCGGCGATTTCTGCCTCCCAGAATTCGACCCAGGCTTCGCCGTTGCGGTAGTAGTTGACCCGGGCGTAGCCG
>CAZIVQ010000246.1:0-6255 GCA_964542415.1 uncultured Bacteroidia bacterium
GACCGGATTATCGAAGATCCGCCTCAGGCTGAAAGTCCGCCTTCGGAGGAAGGACCTACCAGCCATCGGGCCAATGCAGCCGAGCCTGCGGCTGGCTTCTCAAGCCTCCTGGATATTTTCGTAGAAGTTCTTTTCGGTGATGCGGGACCAAGCGGAAGCACTTTCCCGGAAAGCTTGGTAGGAAGCGTAGACTTTCTGGCTTATTTCATCGGCAGCGGTGATATCTTCCATGACCTTCCCGGTCAGCACCCGCAAGGCATTCAATACATCCGTGGGAAATTCACGCAGCACCACCCCTTCTTCGTTGACCAGCTTTTCGAGGTAGGTATTGTTTTTAGCTTCAAATTCGCAGAGGGTCCACATGTTTTGTCGGGCAATGGCCGTTTTGAGGATCTCTTGTAAATCCGCAGGGAGGCTTTCCAAGCGATCTTTGTTGATGAAGGTCTCCATGGTGGTGCCGGGCTCGTGCCATCCGGGATAGTAGTAGTACTTGGCTATCTTGTGGAAGCCCATGTTGTAGTCGTGGTACGGCCCGATCCACTCGGTCGCGTCTATGACCCCTCGTTCAAGGTTGGTGTAAATCTCTCCCCCGGCTACGTTGACCGCGGTGGCCCCGGCCTTGGAAAGGACTTTGCCACCCAGGCCGGGAATGCGCATTTTGAGCCCTTTGAGATCGGCGAGGCTGTTAATCTCCCGGTTGAACCAACCGCCCATCTGCACGCCGGTATTGCCGGCGGGAAAAGACACGAGGTTGAAGGGCGCGTATACTTCATCCCAGAGGGCTTTGCCACCACCTGCGATGAGCCAGGCATTCATCTGCTGGGCATTCATGCCAAAGGGAACAGAGGAAAAAAACTGCGCGGCCGGGGTTTTGCCTGCCCAATAATAGGAAGCCCCGTTGCCGATTTCGGCAGTGCCGCTACTCACCGCATCGAAGGCTTCCATGGCAGGCACGAGTTCTCCTCCCCCAAACACCTGAATGTTGAGACGCCCTGCGGACATTTTCCGTACCCACTCGGCCATCATCCGGCAGCCTTCTCCCAAGACTGGAAAGTTGGGAGGCCAGGTGGTGACCATTTTCCAATTGTAGGTCTTGCCACTGGTGACGACGGTGCCGGCAGGCGAATCTTCTGTTTGGCCCTCCTGGGAGCAAGCCGAGCTAAAAAGTAGAGAACTTCCGGCCAAGGCGGCCGTACCTCGGGTGAGAAAATGCTTTCTGGAAATTTTTTTCATGAGGAGCGGTGTTTGGGGTGAGGATAGATGGGGAAGCTACGAATTGGCCAGAGAAATTACGAATTTTGCGAAAACTCTGCGGGGTTGGTTTTATAATCGACGCATAGGCTGAAGCGGCCATGCGAACACAATTTGTTTTCCCTTAGCCAATTTTTCCGCTATATTAGCCGCGTTCGTTAATTGACACCTGTCCCCCTGCTTGCTCGGAACCAACTTCTTTCCCATTATACTTGCTCCTTTTCCGCAAGCACTAGCCGGGAGAGTCATTGCGCTTGCCCAGCGGCCTTTAGTGGTCCAAGCAAACCTGTTTTCTCACTCAAATCCATATTATGGACTTAAAAACCCTGTGTGCTCAATATGCACCACATGATTACCGGAAGCGGCTGGAGGCCATCTTCCGGGACTTCGACAGGGTGCTGATTACTTCGTCTTTCGGGACGACCTCAGCCATTCTTCTCCACCTCCTCCATCAGGTGAAGCCCGACCATCCGGTCTATTTTGTTGACACCAATTATTTGTTCAAAGAGACCCAAGCCTACCGCGAGACTGTTACCCGGCGCTGGAACCTAAAGGTCAAGGCGGAGAAACCTGGCCTAAACGCGCACATGTACACCCGCATGGACTATACTTGGGCGCACCAACCCGATGCTTGTTGCTACGTCAACAAGGTGCTTCCGCTTGAGCCTCTCAAGGCTTCTCATGATCTTTGGATTTCGGGGATGATCGGGGGCCTGAGCCCCAGCCGCCAGCAACGCCCTATTTTTCAGTTTGATGGAGACATGCTGCGTTTTTATCCCTTGATCGATATGAGCGCCGAAGACGCGCATTACTATCAGATTATCCACGAACTGCCGGAGCATCCGCTCAGCCAGCGTGGCTATGGTTCAGTAGGCTGTAAGCAATGTACTGCCAAAGGACAAGGCCGCAGCGGGCGCTGGGCTGGATTAAATAAGACCGAGTGTGGTTTGCACCTCTTCGCCAATGCTACCGACAATAAACAGGCCTGACCTGCCTGTTTTTCACGATAAGAAGCAGCCCTCCCCAAGGGCTGCTTTTTTTGTGCAGAAAGGTCTTTGGGGGGGGCGGCTATCGTTCAGTTTGCTCAGTGGGAACCGCCAGCACAGGTGCGGGGGGCGATAGGCTGTCTTTCTTTTTTTGCTTAAAGGAGGCCATGTGAATGGCTGCATTCAGCTCAAAGCCCACCAGCAGGACCATGGAAATGTAGTAAAACCAAAGCATGAGCACGATGATGGAGACCACCCCTCCGTAGAACCGGTCGAGGTTGGAAAAATTGGAAATGAAGTAGCCGAAGCCGATGAAGATAAATAGGATAAGGACCCCTGCCACTAAGGCTCCCGGCGAGAGGAATTTCCACCGCTGCTGGGTAGCAGGGGCTAAATAATAGATGATGGAAATGCTGAAAAAGAGCAGCAGCAGGGTTATCAGGTAGGTAAAAAACCGCAGGCCACCGGCCTTGAGTCCCGCTGAGATGATGGTTTCATCGAGCAGGTAACGGGTAAAATATTCTCCGGCAATGAAGGTTGAGATGCTGATGAAGACCAAGGTGCCCAGAATGCAGAAAATGACGAATGCCCAGCCATAGAGCTGAAATATGTTGCGCCGTTTGAAGATCTCTTCCTTTTCCGCGTCCTTGGTGAAAGCCTTCATCATGGCAATGATGCCACGCAGGGCGCCGTAGAGGACCAGAAAAATCAGCACCAGCAAGCCCCAAACACTGCCCTGCTGCATCTGTTGGCTGAGCGGATTTTGGGGATCTGCGATCTTGGTACGGATCAGGTTTTCGATCTGGTCTGGGATGAAGTAGCTAAACTCGGCAAAGTAGGTAGCAGCATGGTCCGGAAAGTCTTGGATCGGGACTTCCAGCAGCAAGGTATAGACGATGATGAGGAGCGGAAAAAAGGAAAAAAAGAAGCTGTACGACATGGCGGCAGCCAGCAAGGTAAATTTGCTGTCGGTCAGCCCGTTCCAGAAAATACTGGCCACTTCGTAAAGGCTCATGCCTTGAAACCCCGGCAAGCTCACGCGCTTGAGCCAGCGTATAACAGGGATGAGACGTCGCTGTATGAGCCTTTTGACAGCCATATCAAGTCCAGGATCAGATTTGGTCCATGGGGTCAGACCCAGACCAATGTGCCTTGACCGCCTCCAGGATAAATCCTGGCACCCGCACCGGGCGTTGCCGCTGCTGGTCCACAAAAGCAAGGCGCACCATGCCCGTGACGATCAACTCCGCCGCTTCGTTGACGATCTCGTAGCGCGTAAGAAAATAGCTTCGAGGAATCTCCGGGATCATGGTCCGTACCCGGAGCAGGTCATCGTAGCGGGCGGGGCGTTTGTAGTTGACCCGCAGCTCAGCTACCGGCAGCAAGATGCCTTGCTCCTCGATCAATTTATAGGACATCCCGATCGAGCGGATGGTTTCTACCCGGCCTACTTCGAAGTACTCGGCGTAGCGTCCATAGTAGACGTAGCCCATCTGATCGGTTTCGCCGTAGCGTACCCGTACTTGGGTGTCGTGAACAATCATTCTACGTTAAAAGCTGAATCGACTTGCGCTTTCCAAGCCAGCATGCCCCCGGTCAAGTTACGGGCTTGGCTGAAGCCTTGTTGCCGCAGATAGTCGGTGGCCCGGCCACTGCGGCCGCCCGAGCGGCAAATCAAGACCACTTCTTCCCCTTTGAGTTCACCTATTTCATCGAGTTTCTCTGGCAGGTTGCCCAGGGAAATCTTCTTCACCCCGGATAGGTGTTGCATGTTCCACTCGAATTCTTCGCGAACATCGATCATTACCGGGGCCTCCCCCTTCTTGATGCGCTCTTGCAGTTCTCTGACGCTGATATCTTGCATGGCGTTCAAACAGTTTTTTCAGTTGTAGTTCATTCTTTTCCCGACTCCCCTTTTCCTCCCTCAAGTTACAGCTTTACACATTAAATCGAAAATGCATAATA
Source organism: uncultured Bacteroidia bacterium (assembly GCA_964542415.1). Lineage (GTDB taxonomy): Bacteria > Bacteroidota > Bacteroidia > J057 > J057 > CAZIVQ01. Next base: position 4,203 of record CAZIVQ010000246.1, read on the forward strand.
TCCCCGTCTTCGACCACATATTCTTTGCCTTCGATGCCTAATTTCCCGGCCTCTTTGACCGCCGCCTCGGACTTGTATTCGAGCAGGTCGTTGTATTTCATCACTTCGGCCCGGATAAAGCCTTTTTCGAAGTCGGTATGGATGACTCCGGCTGCCTGTGGGGCTTTGGTCCCCTTTTGAATGGTCCAGGCGCGGACTTCTTTTTCACCGGCGGTAAAATATGTCTGCAAGCCCAATAACTCATAGGCCTTGCGGACCAGCACATGGAGGCCGGGTTCGCTCAGGCCTACAGTTTCCAGAAATTCTTTGATCTCCTCGGGGTCCTCCAGCGCCATCACTTGCTCTTCGAAGCCAGCCGAAATGATCATGATCCCAGCGTCTTCACTGGCAATGGCGGCCCGGACCTGCTCCACAAAGGCATTGCCGTCGGGCAAGCTGCCTTCGTCCACGTTGCAAACGTAAAGGACCTTTTTGTCTGTCAGCAGACCAAGGTCTGCAAATACCGCCTTTTCTTCAGCAGGCATTTCCAGGGTGCGCACGCTTTTGCCCTGAGCTACATGGGCAATCACCTGCTCAATGAGGGCTACTTCCCGCAGGGCTTCCTTGTTTCCCCCCTTGGTGTTCTTTTTCGCCCGATCGAGCCGCTTTTCCAAGGCCTCCAGGTCTTTGAACTGCAGCTCGGTCTCGATAATCTCCTTGTCCCGTACCGGGTCGATATTCCCTTCTACATGGGTGATGTTCTCGTCTTCGAAGCAGCGAAGCACATGCAGAATGGCTTCGCACTCCCGGATGTTGGCGAGAAACTTGTTGCCCAGGCCTTCCCCTTTGCTCGCGCCCTTGACCAGGCCGGCGATGTCCACGATCTGCACCACGGTGGGGATGGTCTGCTTGGGATTAACCAAAGAGGTGATGGTGTCGAGCCGCGGGTCAGAGACAGGCACCATGCCCACGTTGGGCTCGATGGTACAAAAAGGATAGTTGGCGGCCTCGGCTTTGGCCGAGGAGAGGGAGTTAAATAGGGTGGACTTGCCGACGTTGGGCAGCCCTACGATGCCGCACTTGAGCATATGGGTCAGGAATTGAAAGCGATAAATTGAGCTCCTACCCTGCCAGGATGTCGGCAAGGCTTAGAGCAGGCATTTAAGGGCACAAAAGTACAGAGAATAAGGCAAATGCGGCTATTTTCTAGAGATTAATTTTGAGTTAGTTCTATAACACCGTTATAATTTAGGACATTTAAATAATTCTGCCCGGTCAGTAGCCAGCCTACTGTCCTCCTACCTACTGTGTAGCTTGCCAACGCCAATGGCTTGCGGCCGTGACACCCATTTTGGGGCGCGACTTTTCCATAACACTGTGAGTTTTTAGAACAATAAAATACCTGCCTTACCCTAACAGATTTGCCGGTAGTCCAAACGCGCCCTGTCCATGAGCAGCGAGGGGTTAAACCACTCGCTGTTCATGGGCAGGGAAGGCTAAGGCTTTCCCCTACTCCAGCTCTGAGCAGAGGCCGGTTACCGTGTGAAATGTATCATGCAGGTCAGAAAGGCCCTCGCCAATCACATCGTTGCTGTAGTTTTTGCGCACGAGCCGCGTCACGGTACGGGAGCCTTTGACCAGATCTTTCAAGGCTTTTTTCAGCTCCCCTTCCTTCTCGGGCAAGTCGGCCTTGCTCCATTCCTTGGCGAGGGCTGCCATCTCCGGCGCTTTGGCCTTGATGGGGCCGAAGTCCCCCTCCTCCGCCGGGTGAAATGTGGATGACATCAGGTCGTGGTAGGCATGCAGGTACTCCTGCCAGGTGGATTGGGCAGAAGCAGAAGCGAAGAGGCCCAGCAGCAGGCAGGCGGTAAGCAGTAGTCGCATAGGATTTCTCGGGTGAAATAAATCAAGGCCCCTAAGATGGCCACCACGTCGCATAAATCAAAAACCCGAGCCGGGGAGCCTGACTGGGAGTCGCCCTCCCCTGCCCTACTCCGGGCGTTGAGGGCTGCCGGTTATACACAAAGTTGAGAAAAGCGCCTTTCCCGCCTATTGCGGGGCCTGGACGGGGTTT
>CAZIVQ010000247.1:0-6241 GCA_964542415.1 uncultured Bacteroidia bacterium
CTCGCAGGGCCCTTCATCGGTCCCCGGGCCGCCATGATCACCCCCTGGAGCACCAACGCCGTCGAGATCACCCAAAACATGGCCATCAACGGCATCCGCCGCATTGAGCGCTTCGTGCCAGCTAGCGGCGAAAGCTTTGACCCGATGCTGTTTCAGCGCTACGAAGGGCTCGACCAGCAGCTGTTCACCATCGACCTGAAGCCCGCCCCCATTCAGCCGGTCGCCGACATCGCCGCTTACAACCAGCAGGAGGGCCTCGCCCTCAACCCCGAGGAGGTCGCGTACCTCGAACAGCTCGCCCAGCGCCTCGGGCGGCCCCTCACCGACTCCGAGGTCTTCGGCTTCTCCCAGGTCAACAGCGAGCACTGCCGCCACAAGATTTTCAACGGCACCTTTGTCATCGACGGGGAGGAACAGCCGCACTCGCTCTTCAAGCTGATCAAGGCCACCTCCCAGGCCCATCCCAATGGCATTATCTCAGCCTACCGCGACAACGTCGCCTTCGTCAAAGGACCGCAGATCACCCAATTCTCTCCCCAAAAAGCCGATGTCCCCGATTGGTACCAGCGCCGGGCCGTCGACTCGGTGCTTTCGCTCAAGGCCGAAACCCACAATTTCCCCACCACGGTGGAGCCTTTCAACGGCGCGGCCACCGGCTCCGGTGGCGAAATCCGTGACCGCCTTGGCGGCGGGCAGGGCTCGCTCCCCCTCGCGGGCACGGCCGTGTACATGACCGCCTACCCGCGCCTGGGCAACAACCGGCCCTGGGAAGCGGCCTTCCCCGCCCGGAAATGGCTCTACCAGACCCCGGTCGACCTCCTCATCAAGGCGTCGAATGGTGCCTCCGATTTTGGCAACAAGTTTGGGCAGCCGCTGATCAGCGGCTCGGTGCTCACCTTCGAGCAGGACGAAGGTCCCCGGCAGCTCGGCTACGACAAGGTCATCATGCTGGCCGGGGGCATCGGCTATGCGCGGGCCGAGCAAGCCCACAAGCATACCCCCCAGCCCGGCGACCAGGTCGTGGTCATGGGCGGCGACAACTACCGCATCGGCATGGGCGGGGCGGCGGTCTCCTCGGCCGATACCGGGGCCTTCGGCGCCAGCCTGGAACTCAACGCTGTGCAGCGTGCCAACCCTGAGATGCAGAAGCGCGTCGCCAATGCCATCCGCGGCTTGGTCGAAAGCGCCGTCAACCCCATCGTCTCCATCCACGACCACGGGGCCGGCGGCCACCTCAACAGCCTCTCCGAGCTGGTGGAGGAAACCGGCGGGGTCATTTACCTCAACCGCCTGCCCATCGGTGACCCTACCCTTTCGGCCAAAGAAATCATCGGCAACGAGTCGCAGGAGCGCATGGGGCTGATCATTTCTCCCCAAGACCTCCCCACGCTCCAGGCCATCGCCGAGCGCGAGCGCGCGCCGATGTACGTGGTCGGCGAGGTGACTGGCGACATGCGGTTTGCCTTTGTGGACGAAAAAACGGGCGAAAAGCCCATGGACCTGGCCCTGTCGGACATGTTTGGCAGTTCGCCCAAAACGATCATGGACGACCGCCGGGTGGCACGCCCCTACCCGGCGGTGCCCTACGAAGTCGCCCATTTGCCCGCCTACCTGGCGCAGGTGCTGAAGCTCGAAGCGGTGGCCTGCAAAGACTGGCTCACCAACAAGGTGGACCGCTGCGTGGGTGGCCTGGTGGCCAAGCAGCCATGCGCCGGGCCGCTCCAACTGCCGCTCAACGACTGCGGGGTGATGGCCCTGGACTACGAAAGCGGCCACGGCCTCGCCACCGCCATCGGGCACGCGCCAGTGAGCGCCCTGATCGACCCGGTAGCCGGCTCGCGCAACTCGGTGGCCGAGTCCCTGACCAACCTGGTCTGGGCCCCGCTCGCCGAGGGCCTGAAGTCCGTCTCCCTCTCCGCCAACTGGTTGTGGCCCTGCCGCAACGAGGGCGAGGACGCCCGCCTCTACGAAGCGGTGCAAGGCCTCTCGGACTTCGCCATTGCGCTGGGCATCAACGTGCCCACGGGCAAGGACTCACTGTCGATGAAGCAGAAGTACCCCGAGGGCGAGGTGCTGGCCCCGGGCACGGTCATCGTCTCGGCGGCCGGGCACTGCGACGACATCAGCCGGGTGGTGGAGCCGGTCCTGCAGGCCGATGGCGGCCCGCTCTACTACCTGCTGCTGAGCGGCGACGAATTTAAATTGGGGGGCAGCTCTTTCGCCCAGGTCCGCAACGCCATCGGCGATGAGGCCCCTACGGTAAAGGACGCGGACTACTTTGCCAAAGCGTTCAACGCGGTGCAGGCCCTGATCCGCGAGGATGCGGTGCTGGCTGGGCACGACATTTCGGCGGGAGGGCTGATCACGGCCTTGCTGGAGATGTGCTTTGCTGATCCGGCGGCGGGCTTGACGGTGGATTTGGGAGCATTGCCAGCCAAAGACCTGGTCACGCTGCTGTTTGCGGAGAATGCCGGGCTGCTCTTGCAGGCGAAGTCGGCGGCAATCGAAAGCCGCCTGGCGGAGTTGGGCTTGCAGGCGTATCGCATCGGAGCGCCGGGGGAAGCGGGGCAATTGAGCCTCGCTTGGCGGGGGGAAACGCATCGCTTTGACGTGGCCGAATACCGGCAGCATTGGTACGAGACCTCCTGGCTACTGGACCGCCATCAGACCACGCCCGCGCTGGCCGATGCGCGCTACGCGGGCTATGCCGCGCAGCCGCTGCGCTATCAGTTTCCGGCGGTTTTTTCTGGCAAAAAACCTAGCCGCCCTACCAAGCGTCCCAAAGCCGCCGTACTCCGCGAGAAAGGCAGCAACTCCGAGCGGGAGCTGGCCAATGCGCTCTACCTGGCTGGCTTTGACGTCAAGGACGTCCACATGACCGACCTGATCTCGGGGCGGGAGACGCTGGAAGAGGTGCGCTTCCTGGGCGCGGTGGGCGGCTTCTCCAACTCCGACGTGCTAGGCTCGGCCAAGGGCTGGGCGGGATCGTTTTTGTACAATGAGCAGGCCAAGTCAGCCCTGGACCGCTTCTTCGCCCGCGAAGACGTGCTCTCCATCGGCATTTGCAACGGCTGCCAGCTCTTCATGGAGCTGAACCTGATCAACCCGGAGCATGGGCAGCAAGGCTTGATGCATTACAATGACTCGGGCAAGCACGAAAGCGCTTTTACTTCGGTAGAAATTCTGCCCAACCACTCGGTGATGATGCAAGGCCTGGCCGGAGCGCGGCTGGGCATCTGGGTTTCGCATGGGGAGGGCAAATTCTATTTGCCTGAGCCTGAATCTGCCTACCACCTCGTGGCCAAGTATGGCTACGAAGCTTACCCTTCTAACCCCAATGGCAGCGCCTTTAACACAGCCATGCTGGCCAGCGCCGATGGCCGCCACCTGGTGACCATGCCGCACCTGGAGCGCTCCACCTTCCCCTGGAACTGGGCGCACTACCCCCAAGGGCGGCAGGATGAGGTTTCGCCCTGGCTGGAGGCTTTTGTGGCGGCACGGCAGTGGATGTAGGGGGAGGGGCTGTATCCCATAAACCCCAAAGTTCGTTTCAACTAACAGACATCATTTTCCTCGCTGAATTCTATTTGATTGACCTTCCTAAGCTTGTCAACATGAGCAAGACCTCTCACCGGCACTTAACCAGCAGCAATTGGAAATTCTCAAGCTTTTTAGCCGGGAATTGGAAGAGGAAGATCTGCTGTCAATCAAACGGCTCATCGTTCGCTACCTAGCTGAAAAAGCAACTCGCCTGGCAGATCAAGTCTGGGAGGAGAAAGGGTGGACAGAGGCGGACATGGAGCGGTTGGTAAATACGCATAGCAGGACGCCTTATGACCTAGGCGGGTTCCGTTCGAGTTGAAGTTTTTCTGCTTTTTTGCCTTTCTCGTTCGGATTTGTAATCCGGACATCCTGCGTTTGCTTGGAAGCAAGCTGTTTTAGCTGGGGACGGATTGGGGACGGATTACAGAGCCTGTGAAAAAACTATTTCCAAAGCTGTTTTCGCCTGATTCGTGTGATCGAAAGCCGGCCGTAGCCCCAAGGTAAATTCCGGCGCCAATCTGCGATTGGTGTCTACTAAGGCTGGAATTTGTAATTCCGGACAAGCCAAAAGGGGCGATAGGAATTACAAATTCCTGGTGTAGGGCGCGCTAGTTGCAAACTAGCGCGGGGAGTGAGAATTTTGGGTTGTCTGAAAAAAAGGGCGGACCTTCATCACGTCCGGGGGCTGAGCCTGTCGAAGCCACGCCTCAATCGATAAGCGGGAGGAAAATTCTTCCTTTCCGAGAACGGCGTCTGGCTCACGGAGCAGGTCCCGCCGGAATACCTGATTTTTCCGCGCTAACCGCGTGGCTGGGCTTACAGCCGAAACAGCTCATAGCGCCGCGACCAGCGCATGGTTTCGCCGGGCGCCAGGCGAATGTCCACAAACAGCTCGGGGCTGATCACGTGGCCACAGCCCCAGAGGTTGACTTTGGCGGCGGGGCGGCTGCATTGCTCCGTGATGCCGATGCCTTGACTGAGGTTCTCCAGGGTCCAGCGGGCCTCCACCGGGGCTTGGCCAGCCAGGTAGCTGAAGAAAAAATCTCCCTCAGGCCGCCGGCGAAACCGGATTTCTCTTGGGTCAAAGGTGACGACCGCATCGGGATTCAGGACTTCGCCATGGGCACCCGGATGCAGGGAAAAAGGAAACGTCAGCCGGTAATTCAGGCCGACCGGATCGCCGCCCGGGGCAAGAAAATTGTGGGTGTACTCCTGGGTGTGCAGGGCCTTTTCGCCCGTATTTTCCAGCGCGTACCCCAGTTCGAAGCCGCTTTCGCGCAGGCTGATCCGTTTTTGGAGCCGGTAGGCATAGCCATTGACTGGCGGGGCTGTGCAGATGGTCAGAAGCTGCTCGGGCCCTTTTTCCACCACAAAGTCAGCGGGCCGGATGGGATATTCAGCATCAAACCGAAAGGGGCGCTCGTCCCCCTGCAAGCTGCCGATGCCGAGCTTGGGAAACCAGCCACCCGGCTCCGCCTCGTCGTAGCCGATGGGACTGTCTAGCCCAAACTCATGGTAAAAGCCTTGGCCAAAATGGGGGGCTTCCTCCGGGCTGGCCTTTTCCTGCCCCGCAATGGGCAGGCCTTGGTAGCTCAGGCTCACAATTTTTCCGGTCCAGTCAAAGCGCGGGCGGGCGTAGCCTTCCCGGGGAAGGTCGAGCTGCATCTCCAGCTGATGATTGCGTAAGAAGTGGGGCATCTGGGTTGTTTCTTGGCTCAAGGTACAAAGGGAATTCATGACATTCTTCTTACCGACCGGTGACCAACACCTGATGACTTCGACTGTAAGGCCAACCAACCACCTTTTAATCACTTATGCCTTATGAGCCGAATGACCAACCTCTTATTGCTGGGAATCGCCCTACTGATGCCGCTTACTTTTAGTAGCTGTGACGGCCAGATTTTCCTCAGCGTCCTGGTTAGCCTCTACGATGCCCCAGTGGACGATCCGCTCTATGATGGGGTGTACCTGACCATTGCCGGGATAGAGGTAAATGGCGAACCCATTGATGAGTTTCCGGGGAAAATGACCTTGGAGGTTTCCGCGCTGCAAGAGGGCCTTACTGCGCGGTTGGCTGATGCGAAGGTTGCTCCGGGCCAGTATGACGAGATCATCCTGATCCTGGATTACGACAGCGACGAAAACGGGGAAGCCCCCGGCTGCTACATCAACACCGTTTACGACCGCAAGATCGACCTGGCCAACGGCCGCACGGGACAGGAAGTCGTCAGTATTTCCAAGGCCCTTGACCTGAAGGAGGGAGAATCGGTCAACCTCATTATCGACTTCGACCTCCGCAAGACGGTGCGGCCTTCCCGGCCCGGAGACCAGGCAGAGGCTAGCCTGATTGCAGGAGATGCGGTAGGCCCAGCCTTGCGCGTGGTGCGCGAATCCAACACGGGCAACCTCCTGGGGCAACTTACCCTGACGCCTGAGGCCTTCAACAAAGCCAATAATTTTGTGGTCTATGCCTATCCGGCGGGTACTTTTGATCGCAGTCAAGAGGAGTTTGACCTCGACGAAGACGGGATCACGTTCGAGGGAGCCACGGTCAGCACCCATGTGCAGGTTCTATCCAGCCAGACCCCGGCGACCTTTAGCTTGTACTACCTGGAGCCCGGCGACTATGACCTGGTGTTTGAAGCGTATAAGACCCTTGAATTTTCCCGAACGAAAGAAGGGTTTCTGGAAGTCGAAG
>CAZIVQ010000248.1:0-6229 GCA_964542415.1 uncultured Bacteroidia bacterium
GGTCAGGGCGCTATCGTCACCGAAACCCAGAAAGCTCTTTTGAACCTGGCCAACGGGCACGCGTTCCTGGTGGATAACCCGCCCTCAGGGGCCACGGAGCTTGACCCCCGGCAGGTCGGCCGCGCGGTGGCAGCACTGCGGGACGAGATCTCGGGTCAACTGGTTGGCATGGCGGAAGCTGTGCACCTGCTCGGTTTGGGTTTGCTGTCTGGAGGGAATGTCTTCTTATGGTCCCTGCCCGGGGCGGCGAAATCCACCATGGCGAGACTGCTGGCAGCCGGCATCAAGGGGGATTTCTTTTCTCTCAACCTGGGCCCGGACACCGGCAAAAACGACCTCTTCGGGCCGCCGTCCCTGGCTGCCATGAAGCAGGACAGGTGGGAGCGGGCCTGGAGCCGGGTGGCCACTGCCCATATCGCGCTCTTTGATGAGTGGGACAAGGCCTCAAAAGTAGTCCACAACCAGCTGCTGACCGCCATGGAAGAAAAGACCATCACCACCACGGGCGGCAGTAAGAACATCCCCCTGCTTTTGGGCATTGCTGCGGCCAATGATGTGGTGGATCCCAATCCCCGGAATGCCAGCTGGGACCGCCTGCTTTTCCGGATGCAGGTCAAATACCCTGGCAGCTATCAATCCCTTCTGGACGCAGAAGGTGGACGAAAGCCTGTCCTGCCTCAACTCAGCCCAGAAGACATCCAGCTCATCCAGGGCTGGGTGGATTACGAGGCTATGAACCTGCCCAGGGAGATCAAGGAGAAGATGGAGGAGATCTATGCCGAGATGAAGCGCAAGGGCATGAAGGTCAGTCCCCGGCGCTTTGTGCGCTGGGCCCGGGCGATCGTGGCAGAAGCCGTGATCAACGGCCGGACCACGCCCGAGATGCGGGATCTCTATACCGGTGCCTACATCCTCTGGGTCAGCCCGGAGGACATGGAGCAGGTCCAAAAGATTGTGGGCGCCAGCTCGGACCCGGAAAAAGCGATCCTGGTGCAGTCAGAAGCCACGATCGAAAGTGTCTCCCAGGAACTATCCAGGCTGAAACCAGAAACCCCGCAGGTATTGAGCCTGGTGATGGATCTTCAAACCGGGCTCAATGTCCATCGGAAGCAGCTGGAAGGGATCCGGAACGGGGGAAATCTGGAAAAGAAAGATCAGCTTCTGTCCCAGATCCAGAAACTGAACTCGGACCTGATTGATAAGGCGTCTGAGTTCTCGAGTGCGAACTAAAAGGAGACCCCATGTACAAAGAATTTTTCGGAGACCACCTCGCCCCGCTGTCCTGGGGAGAGAAGCTCCCGTCTGTTTGGGATAAACCATTCAACTTTTCCGAGCAGGAATGGGCCCAGGGAGTAACTGAACAAAAATTTATCCGCAGCTCGGCAGAGAACCTGGCCGGGGATTACCAGAAGATCGGCCAGATCATGCGCGACACCTTTGTGGGCTTGCATGACCGTATGGCAAATTTTGCCGGCAGAGAAGATGACCCGGTATCAACAGAAGTCTTCCGCCACCTGTCTGCCTCGGAAGAATGGAGCGATTTGCGGGAAAAGACCCGCGGAGACACGCTGGCCAGTGCATTGGCCACCAGTCATATCGCCCGCGAGTTTCTATCCAATCTCCCAGAAGAGGTGCAGGAAGCGCTGCAAAAGCACCAGGAGGCCCAGCGTGCCCTGGAAGACGCTAACGCTAAGGCCAAGGCAGGGCTGCCTGTTTCTGAGGGGGACTTGAAAGCCCTTGCCGGGCAGCTTGCAAGGGCCGAGCAGGAAGCGCTGGACGCCATGGGCAGCTCACCGGCCCAGCTCAAGGCCTCTGCCTGGGATTCTGCCCAGGCGGCAGGCGATGAGCTGAAAACCGCTCAACGAGCAGCCGACGCGTTTGGTTTTGGGTGGGGAGATCAAACGGGGCAGGGCGGGGGGATCGACAACCTGGACGGGATTATCGAACTGGCGGAGCAGATCAAAAACCATCCGGGGCTGCAGGGACTGTTGGACGTGCTGGGATGGGTGGAGATGCTGGCAGAAAGCACAAAAGAAGATCTTTCATCGGGCCAGCATTATTTCACCCACTACGAGCGTGGACCTCTGGACCTTGAACGACTAGCAGACGAGGAATATATCGGGCTGGCTTCCGATGTGGAGGAAGTCAGACTTGGTTTTATTGCCCGGGCTGTCGACGGGGATGTGCTGCTCAAGCACTTCGAGGGAGAAGATGAGCTGGGGAAAGGCCCTTTTGTCTTCGTGTATGACACCTCCGGATCGATCCAATCCTTCCATTCGGTGCTGGCCGCGATCACGCTTTCCCTGATGAAGGCAGCCCGGGAAGAGGAAAGGCGCTTTGTGGCCATCCCCTTTTCTGGGCCGGGTGAATACCAGGTCTTTGACCTGGGACCGGAACCAGCTCCTCAAGCGCTGATCGAGCTGATCGGGTTTGGCTACTGGGGCGGGACGGAACCTTACGGCCCCCTGGAAGAAGCGCTCCAGATCATCCGCACCGACCCGGATCTCAATAAAGCTGATGTCCTGCTGCTGACCGACGGCTCGTTCCGGCCGCCGCCAGAAAGCTTCCTGCGTATCCTGGAACAGACCCAAAAAGAAATCGGAGTGAGCCTGGTAACGCTTTTGATCTTTGCTTCCAACCCTCACTGCGAGGCCTTCTCAGACCGGGTGATCTCAGCCCTAAGGCCAGACGAGCGCGGAAGTGTTCAGTTGATGTTTGAAGAAGTTTTCTCGCGCTGGTAGGACCCACATTCTCCGAATAAATAAACAATCAAATGATCCATCAACCTTGTTTGATATCAAACCAGAGGAGAGTATAAGATGCAAAAAATATCAGATCTTCCAGTAGAGGAAAGACCTTCTTACAAGATCGGGAAATATCCACAAGCCCTCTCGTCCCGGGAGCTGCTGGCCCTGCTTGTTGGGGGAGATCATCAGATGGAGCTCGCGGACAAACTTCATCAATCGTGCGGTGGCAATCTGAGCCGATTGGGCAAAGATTCGATTCTTGAGAATATTGATGGGATCGGAAAAGCCACCTCGGATCGCATAATGGCGGCTGTTCAACTCGGGCAGAAACTTACCAGGCCAATAGATCAAGAGCCGGTTGTTGTTCATTGTCCTGAAGATGCAGCGGACCTGGTGGTCTATGAGATGTCAGCCCTGGCCCAGGAAGAACTGCGGGTAATCTTGCTCAACACACGTAATCACGTAGTCAAGATTATCACTATCTACAGGGGGTCTCTAAATTCCTCCCAGGTGCGGATAGGAGAGATCTTCAGGCCGGCCATTAAGCATAACGCGGCAGCGGTGATCATCGTTCATAATCATCCCAGCTCGGACCCTTCTCCGAGTCCTGATGACGTAGCTATTACGAAAGCCGTTATCGAAGCCGGAAAGCTCATGGGTGTGGCGGTATTGGACCATCTCATCATTGGCGGTAACCGGCATATCTCTCTCAACAGGCGCGGACTGGGATTCGGCCCTGCTCAGAATCTCGACGAATGAAGGCCCCCCCGGCCGGTTTTCAGTAAGAAACGAGAGCAGAAAGTAATACAAAAACTGTAAAAGTATAATAAATATGGTATATTGTAATACGAGAAGCGGAAAGGAGGTCCGAATGACGACAACGAAAGTGTCTTCCAAGGGATGGGTCGTGATACCCAAGCCCCTGCGCGATAAATTTGGGTTGACGCCGGGGAAGCTGGTGAAAGTGGCAGCGTATGGAGGGGTGTTGACAGTGATTCCTCAACCGGAGGATCCGGTACAGGTACTGCACGGGATGTTTGAAGACGGTCCTTCTCTGACGGAAGACTTGTTGGCTGAGCGGGCTCGCGACAGGGCCAAAGAGGATGCTGCCCTTGAGTAACCAATACATCCTGGACAGTTATTCGATTCTGGCGTTCCTGAGGAAGGAGCCGGGTCACGAACGGATGTTTGAACTTCTCAAGAATGCAGAAATGGGATCTGCCAGCGCGCTGATGACCTGGGTTAATCTGGGGGAGGTCGCCTACATTGTTCAGCGGAGATGGGGCATATCCAGGGTGCCGGAAGTTTTGGCACACCTGGAATCCTCAGGCGTCGAGTTTGTAGAAGTGGGACAGGACCTTGCCCTGAAGGCGGCTGAACTGAAAGCGGATTACCCCATGGCGTATGCGGACTCCTTTGCGGCCGGGCTGGCAGAGCTGAAGGGAGGTGTGCTCGTGACCGGCGATCCTGAGTTCAAGCAGCTGGAAGGGAGATTGCCGATTGAATGGCTGTAAGCACAAGACCAGACAACAGTCGTTAGAGTTGACCCCAACAACTTGATAAAAAAAGAAGCAGCGTAAATACATCAGGCCCGGTTTGGACACAAACCGGGCCTGATGCTATTCGTGCTTTGCAGTTAAAAGGAGGTATCGCATGACTCGACTAACCCTGGCTGGACCAGGGGCCGGTAAAACACAGGATTTGGTTGCACAGATCAACGCCAAGTTGAAAGATGGTGTAAATCCATACGCCATACTGCCCATTACGTTCTCCCGTAAGGCGGCTGCTGTCATCACCGAGCGTACCATGGGCAGGGTGGAGGGTCGTACTTTCCACAGCTTTGCCAACTGGATCATCCGCCTGGGATGCAAGATCCGGAACGAAGACCCTCCGGAGATCATTCCCGAGGGCGACCAGGAAGACCTGATCAAAGCAGCCATCGAACAGATAGGTCATTCCTTTTTGGAAATGGAAGAGGTCAAAAGCGCACTCACAAAAATGCGGGTGCTCAATGTGCCAGAAGATACCTTTCGCCCCCAGGTTGTAGAGGCGGCCAAAAGGTATCTGGATCTTTTGGACCAGCGCAATGAGATGGATTTCACGCGGATCCTGGAGCGAGGTGCCAGGGAGCTGCACGCACCCCGGGTCAAAAACCAGATCGAAAAGCTCTTCCAGGCGGTTTTCATTGATGAGACCCAGGACTGTAATCCCTATCTAGAATTCCCCTTGATGGCTCCGTTTCTGGACATCCTGGAGCTTTATAGCTCGCCCTCGCAGCAGATCTACTCATTCCGGGGCGCGGATTGGGCACTGCTTTCTAACTTTCTTCCTGACAACCTTTCCATAAGGACCATCCGGGAAAATCACCGCTCCACACCAGAGATCGTATCTTCCAGTATCCATCTGGCCGGCCCTGATGCTTCTGAGATGTTCTCCACTCGAGACTCTCTGGGCATCCCAGTCAAAATCTATAAATCAAACCGAGGCAGTATAGACCAGACAATCCAAACCCTTGTTTCCATCATCAAGGAATGGGAGCTGCGGGGAATAAAGCCTGGCAAGGTCGCTGTTCTCACCAGGTCAAGCAGCAACGCCCAGATCAGGCGAGGGCTTACGCACTTTGAGGTTCCCCTCGCAGAAGGATCCTTTTTTGCCAGCGAAGTAGTCCAGGGAGCCCTGGCTCATCTCCGGTTGGCGCTTTACCCAACCGATCCAAAAGCACTGGATGCGGCGATGGGATATCCTGGGCCTGCGCTGGGGATGATGACCCGTTCGCTTCTCGATAAGGAGCGCATCACCTGGGACGGGCTGGCTAACCTTATCAGTAATGATGAGTTTGCCGCTGCCGAACAGGCCAAAGCGCTGCGCATGGTTCAGCATCACGCCTACTACCAGTCTTGCCTGAGAAAATTCCAGGATGGAAACAGCCTTCCCTGGATCATCAAAGACCTTCTGGTTCCCCTGCGTGATACACTGATGAAAGAAGGTTTGTTCACAGCCGCGAGAGATATCGAGGAGCTGGCGGCGAACGCGGGTGAATTTGACTCCCTCACCCGATTTGTGGATTATTTACGCACAGAAGTAGAAGGCGTAAAATATACAGAAAGCGGGGTAACGATCACGACCATCCATAAGTCCAAGGGTGCAGAGTACCAGGGGGTGATCATCCCGGGCTGGATTGCCGGCAATATCCCGGTGGAATCCGATGACCCACAAACAGAGCAGAACCTGGCCTTTGTGGGCATGACCCGGGCCAGGGACCGGCTGGCGTTGACTGTGCCTGGATCGCCCCCAAGCCCGTACCTGCGGGGAATGCGCGAAACCAGCGTGATCCAGGTCTAGGAGGAAACGATGGATAAGAAGCCCGACTTAATGGAAGTGCTCCGGGCCTATGGGGTCGAGGTGACCTCGACCGGGGACAGGCGGGTCAATGCTCTCTGTCCTTTCCATGAAGAGTCCCGTCCCTCCTTCTCTGTGGACCC
>CAZIVQ010000249.1:0-6203 GCA_964542415.1 uncultured Bacteroidia bacterium
GCCGAAAACGACCGGCACGTCTACCTCACCCGGCGCAAACTCAATTTTGAGGAGCTGGAAGTGGTGCAAGAATGGCCCATTCTACGCTGGGGTCGCTTTCAGGGGGGGATGGTCATAGAAAAATTTCACAACGAACGCTTCTACCCCATGGGAGACCTTGCCCGCATAACGCTGGGCAAACTGGTCGATGACACGGTGGGCATCCGGGGCATTGAGCATTCTTTCAATGCCGAATTGCGGGGCCGGGACGGCTTCCTGCTGGCGCAAAAGGTGGTGGGCAATTCTTATGTACCCTTGGATCAATATGGCAAAGAATCCGCTATCGATGGCTACGACATCGTCACCACCCTCGATGTGGACTTGCAAGATGTGACTGAGCGGGCGTTGGCGAAGGGAGTAGAGAAGAACCAAGCCAAATTTGGCACGGCCATTTTGATCGAAGTAGAAACCGGAAAAATCAAAGCCCTGGCCAACTATCCCGAAAGCTTCAACTGGGCGGTGGCCACACAGATCGAACCTGGGTCGACCTTCAAGCTAGCTTCGGCTGCGGCCTTGATGGAAGACAACCTTATCGACCTTTGCGACACGGTCGATACGGGCGATGGCCGCATTCTCTACGATGACAAAGAGGTCACGGACAACGGCATAGCCTGGGGCGAAATCGACTGGGAGCAGGTGATCGCGCATTCTTCTAACGTGGGGGTATCCAAAACGGTAAATGAATTTTACAGCGAGAACCCCGAGCGCTTCCTTTGGCACCTGCGCAATTTCGGCTTCTATGAGCCCGCCAACCATCAGCTGGTCGGTGAGCCGCAGCCGCGCATCATCGAGCCGGGCGACAAGGATTGGACCATCGCGACCTTGCCCTCCATGTCATATGGCTACTCCATCGGGCTGACGACTTTGCAAATGGCCACTTTTTACAATGGCTTGGCCAACCTCGGCCGCCTCATGCGCCCTTGGATGGTGCAGGAGATTCGTGACGACTCCCGCGTGCTGCGGCAGTATGGCCCCGAGGTGGTCAACGAGCAGATGATTTCGATGGAAACGGCCATCAAGGTGCGAGAATTGATGAAAGCAGTGACCGATTACGGGACGGCTTCGCGGCAATTTCGGAACATGCCCTTCCTGGTGGCGGGCAAGACCGGGACGGTGCGCAAGACCCGCAACGGCCACTACGTGAAAGAATACCGGGCGTCGTTTGGCGGCTATTTTCCCGCCGACAACCCCCGCTACACCTTATATATTATGATCGACGAACCCAGCGGCAGTTCCGCTTCGGGGGGGGCGGTCTCTGCCCCGGTTTTTCGGGAGATAGCTGAAGAAGTTTATCGCCTTGATCCGCGCATGCGCCCTCAGGAGGTCGAAGAAGACTGGAAACCGCCAGTGAAGCCTGCCCCGCGCGCCATCTACGCCCAAACCGCCAAGCAGCTCTATGAGCAACTCGGCATCGAAACCAGTGGGGTGCCCGATTCCTTAGAGTGGCTTTCGGCTAAGTCCAACGGCCATCAGGTCAACCTGCAAGCCATGGACGCCAAGCCGAATACCATCCCCAACCTGCGGGGCATGACCAGTCGCGACGCCCTTCGATTGCTCGAAAGCATGGGCGTGAAGGTTCGCCTGAGCGGCACCGGACGGGTTAGGCGGCAGTCTCTCCTGCCCGGCTACCGCGTCGGCACCAACACCAACATCACCCTTTTCCTCGGATAACCTTTAAAGCCTTAAACTCCTCTTTTTTCACCACAAAGGTCACTGAGAGATTTCACAAAGAACACTGAGTTTTTAACCCAAAACCCAAAAGCCCAAGACCCAAAACCCAAAACCCAAAACCCAAAACCCCAAAACGCACCCATGCACCTCACCCATCTTTTCCGGCATCAGCCCGTCATCCGGCGCGAAGGCACAGGCGATCCTGTGGTGAGCGGGGTGGCGTTTGATTCGCGGAAAGTGGCGGCGGGCAGCCTGTTCGTGGCAGTGCCGGGGATGCAGGTAGATGGACATGCCTTTGTGGAGAAAGCCATCGAGGCGGGGGCCAAGGCTGTGGTGCTGGAGCGGATGCCCGACCTACGGGATCCGGAGGTGGTGTACCTGCAAGTGGAAAACAGCGCCCGGGCGTTGGCTGAACTCAGCGCTGCCTTTTACGATTACCCGGCCCGCAAATTGACCATGATCGGGGTGACCGGTACCAATGGCAAGACCACGGTGGCCACGCTTTTTTATCAGTTGCTAGCGGAGATGGGAGAAACGGCGGGCTTGGTTTCGACGGTGGCCTACCGGGTGGGCGACGAAGTGCTGCCAGCCAGCCATACCACGCCTGATCCGGTGCAGTTGCAGGCGCTTTTTGCCCAGATGGTGGAAGCCGGTTGCGGCTTTTGCTGCATGGAAGTGAGCAGCCATGCCCTGCATCAGCAGCGGGTGGCGGGCATCCCGTTCAAGCTGGCGATGTTTACCAACCTTACCCATGACCACCTGGACTACCACGGCACCTTCAAAAACTACCTCGCAGCGAAGAAACTGTTGTTCGACGGCTTGGGGACCGAGGCGGTGGCCATCGTCAATGCCGATGACCGTAACCACCGGGTGATGGTGCAGAATACGGCCGCGCGGTTCAAGACTTTCGCCTTGAAGCGCATGGCTGCCTACCACGGCAAGTTGCTGGAAAATACCCTCGAAGGCTTGCGCCTCGAGATCGACGGCCGCGAAGGCTGGTTCCGCTTGCGGGGCAGCTTCAATGCGGCCAACCTGCTCGCGGTTTATGCCGGGGCGGTAGAATTGGGCTTCGAGCCCGAAGAAGTGCTGGCGGGGCTGAGTGCCTTGCCCGGAGCGGCGGGGCGGTTTGAAGTGATGCAGCAGCCGGCGGCCCAGCTCACGGCGGTGGTGGACTACGCCCACACGCCCGATGCCCTGGAAAATGTGTTGCAGACCCTGCGGGACATTCACCGTGGCCAAGGCCGGGTGATCACCGTGGTCGGTTGCGGGGGCAACCGCGACCAGGCTAAGCGCCCGGAGATGGCCCGTATCGCGGCCCGCCTGTCTGAGCAGGTGGTGCTGACCTCGGACAACCCCCGGCACGAAGACCCAGAAACGATTATCGCGCAGATGTGGGCAGGCATTGGCCTGGAATCGCGGCGGCAGGTATTGCGCATCACCGATCGCCGCGAGGCGATCCGGACGGCTTGTACCCTGGCCCAGCCAGGCGACCTGATCCTGGTCGCTGGCAAAGGCCACGAGACTTATCAGGAAATAAAAGGCGTGCGCCATCCTTTCGATGACCGCGCTGAGTTGGCGAAAGCCTTAGAAATAAATGTGGAAAAACCCCAGTAAGGGGACTGCATGAATGATCACGGAAAATTGATTTGCCGAAAGGACAGTGGGGTTAACTTGCGGACCTTATTCACTTAAACCAACCGTCTGTACCCATGCTGTATTACCTGCTCGACTGGTTGAACCGTACCTACGACATTCCCGGTTTCGGGGTGTTTCAGTACCTCACTTTCCGTGCTATCCTTTCGATGCTTTTTTCCCTGATTATCTCCCTGCTCATCGGGAAGAAGATCATTGACTTACTGAGAAAAAACCTGATCGGAGAAGTAGTCCGAACCAACGATTTGGGCCCGGACCACGCCTCCAAGGCAGGCACGCCCACCATGGGCGGGCTGATCATCATTGCTAGCATCGTGATTCCGACCCTGCTCTGGGCCGACATCACCAGCGGTTATGTCTGGTTGATTTTGCTGGGCACCCTCTGGATGGGGCTCATTGGCTTTGTAGACGATTACATCAAGGTTTTCAAGAAGGACAAGAAAGGCCTGAAGGGCAAGTTCAAGATTGTGGGGCAGCTCGGCCTCGGCTTGATTGTGGGGCTGACCATGCTGTTTCATCCCGATTTTCAGGGAAGCCGGGCGCACCTGACCACCCTCAAGGTGATCCGTAGCAGCCCACTGCTGAAGCAGTTCGATTTCCGGACCGGTGACGAGTTACTTAAGCTCAACGGACAAGATTTTAACGTGGTGCCGGACGGGCAGACCTACGAGGACCTGGCCCTCTACCGAGTGCGGCGGGGGGGCACCGGCTCCCAGGGTGAGCAGGTGTTTGAGGAAAAAGTGATCACCATCCCCAAAGAAGACCGCAAAATGGTGGCCAATGAGCTGTTTGGGCCCAAAGATGAGACTTTCATCTACACCACAGACTTCCCCTTTTTCAAAAATTATGTGTTTGACTACTCGCAGATCGTGTTTCTGCGGGATTGGATCGACCGGGACTTGCTGGGGCGGATGGTGTACCTCTTGGTGGTGATCTTCATTATCACGGCGGTCTCCAACGGCGTCAACCTCACCGATGGCATCGATGGCCTGGCGGCGGGAACCACCGCCATTGTCGGGGCTGGGCTGGGCGTCTTTGCCTACGTCTCCGGTAACAATGTCTTCGCTGATTACCTAAACATCACCTACATCCCCCTCTCAGCCGAGCTATTCG
Source organism: uncultured Bacteroidia bacterium (assembly GCA_964542415.1). Classification (GTDB taxonomy): domain Bacteria; phylum Bacteroidota; class Bacteroidia; order J057; family J057; genus CAZIVQ01. The sequence goes on from CAZIVQ010000249.1 coordinate 4,477, forward strand.
TCTACACGGCGGCGCTGGTCGGGGCTTGCCTGGGCTTTCTTTGGTACAATTCCTTCCCGGCCCAGGTGTTCATGGGCGATACCGGTAGCCTGGCCCTCGGCGGGGCGATTGCGATTCTGGCCCTGATGGTCAAGAAAGAATTATTGGTCCCGATTCTCTGCGGCATCTTTTTCGTCGAGAGCCTTTCGGTCATCATACAGGTGAGCTATTTCCGCTACACCAAGAATAAACACGGCGAAGGCCGCCGGGTATTCCGGATGGCACCTTTGCACCATCACTACGAAAAACTCGGCTACCACGAAGCCAAGATCTCTATCCGCTTTTTCCTGGTAGCTATCCTGCTCGTGCTGGTCGCCTTCGCCACCCTCAAACTCCGATAGAAACCCTCCATACGCCATACTCTCTATTCTATCTCTCTATTCAATGAAAATAGCCATCCTCGGAGCGGGCGAAAGCGGAGTCGGGGCAGCCTTGCTGGCCCGGCAGCAGGGCGCTACGGTTTGGGTGTCGGATGCGGGGCAGATTCAGGAGAAATACCGGCAGGTACTCAGTAAGCATGACCTCCCCTTTGAGGAAGGTAAACATACAGAAGCGACGTTCTTTGAAGCTGACATTGTGATAAAAAGCCCGGGGATACCGGGCAGCGCCCCCCTGGTGCAGGCGTTGGCGGCGGCAGGCAAGCCGGTGATTTCGGAGATCGAATTCGCCGCACGTCATTGCCCCGGCCGCATCATCGCTCTGACCGGGACCAATGGCAAGACCACCACCACGGCGCTCACCCATCATCTCATGCAGGCCGCCGGCCTGGATGCGGCCTTGGGGGGCAACATCGGACGGAGCTTTGCCGGGCTGCTGGCTGAAAGCCGTGCCTACGACTGGTACGTGCTGGAAATCAGCAGCTTTCAATTGGATGACATCCAGGACTTTTGCCCGGATATCGCCTTGCTGCTCAACATTACCCCGGACCACCTCGACCGCTACGAGGGCAGCATGGACCGCTACGCGGCCGCGAAGTTTCGGATCACCGAAAACCAGCAGTCGGCGCATCATTTCATCTATGCTGCCGACGATCCGGGCATGGCTACCCGGCTGGCGCAGCACCCTACCCGGGCCCAGCGCCTGGAATTTGGGTTGAAAGCCCAAGCCGACCGTGCCGCATGGATGGAGGGAAGCCTGATGCAGGTGCTGGGGAAACCCTTGCTGGATTTCTCTGAAACCCAGCTTTTAGGCCCCCATAACCAGCTCAATGCGTTGGCGGCGGCCTTGGCGGTGCTGACCGCAGGCGGGAGCCGGGAAAAAGTAGCTGCTGGCTTGCGGAGCTTTCGGGCCATCGAACACCGGCTGGAGCCGGTCGGGACCTTTGGGGGCGTGACCTTCATCAACGACTCCAAGGCCACCAACGTGGACGCGGTGGGCTTTGCTTTGCAGAGCATGACCGGACCGACGCTCTGGCTGGCCGGAGGGGTGGACAAAGGCAATGATTATGGGCCCTTGGCCAAGGAAGTGGACAAGTGGGTGAAGGGCATCGTGGTGATTGGGGGGGGAGGAGAAAAACTGCGGCAGGCTTTTCCGAAGCAGCCCCTGTGGCAAACAGAGAGCATGCAGGAGGCGGTGACGGTGGCGAGGGAGCAGGCAGAAGGCGGCGATACGGTCTTGCTCTCGCCGGCTTGTGCGAGTTTTGATCGCTTTCGCAATTACGAAGACCGGGGACGGCAGTTTAAGGCGGC
>CAZIVQ010000250.1:0-2054 GCA_964542415.1 uncultured Bacteroidia bacterium
TGCCTACCTCAGGCATCTGCTGCTTGCTCCAGATTCTTGGTTCAACTACGAAAGTAGGGGAGCGAGCAGCATTTGAAGGCAATAACAGCGTTGCTGGGCCGAATTTTCCTCCTAAGCCGGATCTTCGATAATCCGGCCCGCGATCCCCAAAAGTGTAGTTGAACCAAAAAAGTAGGCCATGAGGCTAACGCGTTTCTCCCGCGCCAATTTCCGAATTGGCGCGTACTAAACGAGGAATTTGAAATTCCCAAGGTCCCTCCTAGAGCCAGCGAGGAATTACAAATTCCGGCTTTAGTCGGCACTAATCGCAGATTAGCGCCGGGAATGGTTTTATAGGAAAACCCTGCTCAATCCCCCCCTTCCCCCACCGAATCCACCCGGGCCTCCACGGCCTCAAACAGCTGCGCATAGCCCCCCAGGTCAAAGCTCACCCCCGGCAGCTGTTTACGCAGGGCGGCGAGGTCGGCAGGGGTGACGGCGGCCTCGAATAGGTAGACCTGTGCCAATTTTTCCAGGCTGGCCAATGCTTCCAGCCCTTCAGCAGTAACCTCTGTCCCGGCGAGGTTGAGGCGCTGCAAAGCGGGAACTTGAGCCAAGGCAGGCAGCCCGGCGTCCGTGATCGGATTGCCTTCGAGGTGAAGGAGCGCCAGGTGGGGAAAGCCCGCCAGCGAATCAAGCTGGGCGTCGGTGAGGCCGGTATGGCCCATTTTCAACCAGACCAGCTGCGGCTGCAGCTGTCGCAGGAGATGAAGCAAGGTGTCAGTGACGATGATCTCGAGAAAATTGGCGCTGAGAAAGGGCGAGCCTTCGCCTACGGGCAGCACCACCACGCCCGAGGCGTGGAGGCTGTCGAGCACCGCCACCGGGGCGGGAGAAACCTCCGCCTCGGGGAGGTAGGTCGATGTTGACTCCACCGCCACCAGCTTTTCGAGGGTAGGGCGAATGGCTGCTTGCCCTTCGGTCTGGGCCAGGGTGGCCTCAAAGCTGGCCCCCGAGGCGATCCACCATTCGATCAGGGCGATTTCTTCCTCGCGCAGCTGCGGCCGGCCCTTGGGCGGCATGTGGTACTCGTCCAGTTCGGGCAGCAACAGCCGCTGGTACAGCTCGCTGCCTTCGGTATCGCCGGCCAGCAGCACCCTGCCGCCTTCGCCACCCCGCTGGATGGAAGCGACTTCGTCCAGGCGGAGTTTGCCCTTCTGCTTGCGGCTCGAATGGCAGGCGTAGCATTTTTGTTCCAATACCGGCGCCACCAGGTCGTGGTACACCCGCGCCTGGTCCAGGTCGGCGATGACCGGGCGCTCCGGCTCGCTGGAGGGAAACGCCAGGAAATCTTCCCCATGGGTCAGGCTGCCGCCCCAATGCCCGGTGAGGGTCAGCAGCACGGCCAGGCCCGCCCAGGCGGTCAGCTCCAGGGCGCGGGGCAGGCCCCATTTTTCTCCCACAAACAAGCCCCCACACAGCACCGTCAAGGCGATGCCCGCCCATTGGTGGCGGTCGACCAGCTCCGCGCCGTACTCGCCCGAAAGCGAAAGCAGGTAGCCCGTCACGCAGGTCCCCACCGCCGCCAGAAACGACAGCAGCAGCACCAGCGGCAGCACCCGTTCCAGCGTGCGCCATTCCTCCCGCAAGCTCATCAGCTTAAACACCAGCGCCAGCGCCAGCATCCCGATCGGCAGGTGCAGCAACAGCGGATGAAATTTTCCCAAATACTCAAGCATGTCTGGGGAGAAAATAGAGATGAGAGATGAGAAATGAGATAGGCGATTTTGCGACAAGCGACTTTGCGACAAGCGACTTTGCGACAAGCGACTAAGCGATGAACGATGAACGATGAAACGACGAGCGATGAGCGACAAGACCGAAGGTCGATTCTTACGTGCCCTCCTTACGTTGTGGTTTTAATCCTCTTTGTGCCCTTCGTGAAATCCCTCTGTGTTCTCCGTGGTAAACCCTCCGTGGTAAAACCTCAGCGCCCCCCGGTTTCTCCGGAATCCAAGATCTGCGTTAAAAAAAAGTAAACCCTCTGTGCCCTCTGTGAAATCCCTCTGTGTTCT
>CAZIVQ010000250.1:2154-6194 GCA_964542415.1 uncultured Bacteroidia bacterium
TCTGTGGTAAAACCTCCGCGCCCTCCGTGGTAAACCCTCCGCGAACTCTGCGAAACCTCTGCGCCCTCTGCGTTAAAAAAAATAGCAACCCCCTTCCGGAGTTAACCCAGAATATCCCTCACCACATGCCCCTCCACATCCGTCAACCGAAAGGGCCGCCCCTGGAAGTTGTAGGTCAATTCCTCGTGATTGAAGCCGAGTTGATGCAGAATGGTCGCTTGCAGGTCGTAGGGCGTGGTTTTTCCCTGGATGGCGCTGTACCCGATCTCGTCGGTTTCGCCGTAGGTGTAGCCCTTTTTGATGCCGCCGCCGGCCATCCACATGGTGAAGGCTTCCGCGTGGTGGTCGCGGCCCTTCCAGGGGCTGTCGATGCCACCACGGTTCTCGGCCATGGGCGTCCGCCCAAATTCTCCCCCCCAGACCACCAGGGTCTCGTCGAGCAGACCGCGTTGCTTGAGGTCGAGGATGAGCGCCGCCGCGGCCCGGTCGGTTTGCTGGCATTTCTCTCGCAACCCTTTGGTCACGGAACTATCGGAATTAGTTCCGTGCGTGTCCCAGCCCCAGTCGAAGAGCTGCACGAAGCGCACGCCCTTCTCCACCAGCTTGCGCGCCAGCAAGGCGTTGTTGGCGAAAGATTCTTTGCCTGGCTCGGTACCGTACATTTCGTGGATGTACGCCGGTTCGTCGGTGAGGTCCATCACCTCCGGCACCGACATCTGCATACGGTAGGCCATTTCGTACTGGCTGATACGGCTGAGGGTTTCCGGATCACCGTATTCCTCGTAGGTCTGCTCGTTGACCTGGTTGATGGCCTCAATGGAGGCTTTGCGCAGGTCGCGGCGCACGCCCTCGGGGTCGTTGAGAAAGAGGACCGGGTCGCCGGTGGAGCGGCACTGCACGCCCTGGTAGACCGAAGGGAGAAAACCGCTGCCCCAGGCACTTTTGCCGGCGTCGGGGTTGTTGCCACCAGAGACCAGCACCACGTAGGCGGGCAGGTCGCTGTTTTCGGTACCCAGCCCGTAGGTGACCCAGGCGCCCATGCTCGGGCGACCGAGGCGGGCGCTGCCCGTGTGCATGAGCAGCTGCGCCGGCGCATGGTTAAACTGATCGGTGGTCATGCCCTTGAGGAAGGTGATCTCGTCGGCGATGAGGTGGTGGTAAGGCAGGTAGTCCGAAATCCAGGCCCCGCTCTCGCCCCGCTGGGCAAAGGTCGCCTGCGGGCCCAGCATATTGGGCACCCCGCGGATGAAGGCAAACTGCTTACCCTCCAGCAGTGAAGGCGGGCAGCGCTGGCCGTCCAGCTTGTGCAGCTCCGGCTTGTAGTCGAAAAGCTCCAGCTGCGAGGGGGCCCCGGCCATGTGCAGGTAGATCACCGAGCGGGCCTGGGGCGCAAAATGCGGGATGCCAGGAGCGGTGGGATTGGATGGGTCAAAGAAATTGACCGCCTGCGAGACAGCCTCGCCGCCACAGCCCGCCAGCACCGCACCGCCCAGTCCGAGCAGGCAGTTTCTCAAAAACTGCCGCCGGGTATTTTGCAGCAATTGCGCGTTGCGCGCCTCGTGAGCCAGTTTGCGTGAGTCCATGAACGTTAGAGGTTGAGACGGATGGAGGTTGAGACGGATAGAACAAGTTAGGCTTTTCTCTGCGTCCTTTGCGTCTCCTTTCCGTTCTCTGCGTTGAAAAAAAAGAAAGTTAACCCTTGGTCACCACCTCATCCAAATTGATGAGGCTATTGGCCACCAGGCACAAAGCCGCAAATTCACTCTTCGCTTCCGGCACCCAGCCCGCCGTGGCTTGCTTTGCTTCTTCCGGATGTTGCTGGTAAATGGCCAGGCTTTTTTCGTACAGGGCGTGGAGGGCCGCCAACTTTTCCGGCGAAGCAGGCACCCCTGCTGCCAGTTCGTAGGCTTGGGCGATGCTTGCCTCGATGGCTTCCGGGCCCTGCCACACTCGTTTGGCCAGGTGGCGCGAGAGGTCGAAGTAGACTGAATCGTTCAGGGTCGCCAACGCCTGCAAAGGGGTGTTGGTGCGGATTCTTCTCGAGGAACAAACCTCCCGCCCCACGCCGTCGAAGGTGATCATTGAGGGGTAGGGCGCGGTGCGCTTCCAGTAGGTGTAGATCGCCCGGCGATATTGCTGCCCATCGGTGCTCATGCACCAGGTTTCATTGGTGTAGGGCGAATTCCAGATGCCCTCGGGCTGGTAGGGCATGACCGGCTTGCCGTACATCTCGGGGTTCAGAGCCCCGCTGACGAAAAGGGCCTGGTCGCGGATTTGTTCGCCGCTCAGCCGCACCCGGCGCATGCGGCCGAGGTAGCGGTTGTCCGGGTCGAGGGCCCGGTGCTGCGCCGTAGTCACCGAGCTTTGCCGGTAGGTGTGCGACAGCACGACCTCCCGGAGGAGGCCCTTGAGGTGCCAATCTTGCTCATGCACAAAGGTCCAGGCCAGGTAATCCAGCAAGGCCGGATGGGTGGGTGTTTCGCCTTGCGTGCCCAGGTCTTCCAGGGTTTCGACCAGGCCGAAACCGAAGAGCTGCTCCCACACCCGGTTGGCCATGGTACGGGCGGTGAGCGGATGGGTCGGGTCAGTCATCCATTGGGCCAGGCCCAGGCGGTTGCGGGGGGCACCCGCCGGAAAATCCGTCAGTGAAGCGGGCACATCCGGCTCGACCTTGTCCCCCAACGTCAGGCGATTCCCCCGCTCGAATACGTGCGTCTCCCGGTGCAGCTCCGGCGGATTCGCCACCATCACCGGGGTCGTCGTCACCTTGGCCTCCATCAACTCCCAGAAGTAGCGCTTGGCCCGGGCTTGCTCGGCCGGATTTTCGCCCGAAAACTCTGGCCGAAAGTAAAACCAGTCGAACATCAGATGCTGCTTGCGGTCCTGTGAAGCGCTCGGATGGGTGTAGGCAAAAAATACATCGTGGGTGCCAGTCACTTTCTCCACAGGCCATTCCACCAGCTGCCAGCCGCCCTTTTTTTCCTGAGCAGAAAAGCGGTGCTTGACCAACAAAGGCCCCGTCAAGCTGTCAGCGGTGATGCGCAGGGTACCCCCGGCTTCCCGCACCTGCAGCCGCACCAGCAGACGGTCTTCGCCTTCAAACACCTGTGCGGGCAGGCGGGCCGAACCAGGATGGCGCAGGGCCAGCCACTTGGTATCGTTGAGGGTCGCGTTTTGGTACTGATCGGTGGTGAGTGAATTGCGGGCGGGGACCCAAGTCTGGAGAAAATGCACCGTTTTCGCTTTCTCCGCTTCGCTCATTTCCCGTCCTACCCAATCGCCCAGCCACTGCAATTTTTCCTGCTGGCTCTCATCATAATGCCGATAGACGGGGTAATCTGCAAAGGCGTCTTCGTCGCGGGTATTGTTGAAAAAAGCGGCGAATTCGTAGTACTCCTCGTGCCGAAACGGATCGTAGGGGTGCGAATGGCATTGCACGCAGGCAAAGCTGGTGCTCATCAGCCCTTCCCAGGTAGCGTTGACCCGGTCGAGGACCGCCGCGGTACGAAATTCCTCGTTGTCGGAGCCGCCTTCGTCGTTGGTCATGGTGTTGCGGTGAAAAGCGGTGGCCACGTACTGCGCTTCGGTGGGCTGGGGCAGCAAATCACCGGCCAGTTGCCAGATGAGGAAGCTGTCGTAGGGCATATCCTGGTTGAAGGCGCGGATGAGCCAATCGCGATATTTCCAGATTACGCGGCCGGGGTCGCGCTCGTAGCCTTTGGTGTCGGCGTAGCGGGCGAGGTCGAGCCAGTTGGTGGCCCATTTCTCCCCAAAATGTGGCGAAGCCAGCAGGGCATCGACCAGGGCGGCGTAGGATTGGTCGTTGGGATGTTGGAGAAAGGGCTGCTTGAGGCTGTCGGGGGCGGGAAAGCCGATCAGGTCGAGGGCCAGGCGGCGGGCGAGAAGGGCGGGCTCAGCTTCGGGCGAGAACTCAAGGCCGGTGCCGGCCATGCGGGCCTTGATGTAGCGGTCGATAGGCGGCAGGCTGTCCGCTGCCAACTCCGGCAGCTGCGGGGCCTCTACCGGCTGGTAGGCCCAAT